>CAZUDR010000349.1:0-4272 GCA_964618715.1 uncultured Undibacter sp.
AGATCCCGGTTCTGGAAGGTGAGAATGCCCGAGGCGCCCCAGTTGTAGGTTGCGTAGCCGATGGCGCTGATGTCGTTGCCCTCGATCGAGCCGGTTGAATTGCTCACCTGGATGCCGTTCTGCGCCTGGTTGTTGGCCAGCCCGTATCCGGTCACCGTGTTGCCGTGAATGTCGACGTCGGCATAGGTGACGACGATGCCGCCTTTCTGGAAGTCCTCGACGGTCGAGTTCTTGATCTCGATCGTGTTGAGCGCGTGAGCTTCGGCCGCGCTCGGGGTGTTCGGCACGCCGGGAGAAGGATCGGTATTGGTCACGTAGATGCCAACGCCGCGCTGATTGCCGAACGCGGCATCCGACTCGCGAATGCCGGTCACGGTGACCTTGTCGATGACGCCACCGTCGCTGTCGACATAGGCGATGCCGACCAGGGTCGGGTTGTCGCCGGCGGGAACGTCGCCGCCGCGCTGGTCCCCGTCCACGGTGATGCCCTTGATGGTGACATTGTCGGCGCCGTCCACCGTCACCAGCCCGACGATGTCGCGGCCGGTATTGGCGGCATCCGCCGTCTTGACGAGGGTATCCGGTGCAGTGATGACCACCGCGCTGCAGGCGGCGGCCGCCGAGATTGTCAGCCCGTCCTTGCCGGATCCGGCGACCGTGACCTGCTCTTCGTAGGTGCCGTCGGCAACCAGAACGGTCGCGCCCGGCGAGGCGGCGTCGATCGCCTCCTGAATCGTCTGATAGCCGCTGCCGAACTGGTCGACCAGCAAATAGGTCTCGCCGTGCAGTTCGACCGAATTGCCGGTTATGGCCTGCGTAACGTGACCGTTGGTGAGGACCCACTGGCCGTCCTGCACCTCGATCTGGAAGCCATGGCTGTGATGGTGGCCGTGGTGGCCATGATTGTGGTTTCCGTGCCCGCCCCAATCCGACCAGCCAAAGTCGAAAAAGTCGTGTCCGTGCTTGAACGAAAAATCAAATCCGTCCCGATGGCCGTCGTCTTTGTGCGAATGACCCTGTCCGTGTCCCCTGCTCATGAACCCCCCCACTCACTGGCAAAATGACAACGGTGGTATCCTACCGTCATGTCTGCGCGCGATTCCACCGATAACGACAGCGGAGAGAGCCGGGTCGTGGACGCTTTCAGGGCAACACGGCTGCCCTATTTGCATAAAATTGTAACTATTCGCAGCTGCGCGGTCAGCGCACCCGCCGGATGAAGTCGGCAGTCGCCTTGCCGATCTCGTCGGGGCTGTCTTCCTGCAGGAAATGAAGGCCCTTGACGGTGACCTCGGTCTGGTTTCGCCAGCGGCGGCAGACCTCGCGCGGCCGGCCGACAAGGATCGAACCGGGATCGGCGTTAATGAACAGCTTGGGCACCTCGCTTTGCGCCAGCCAGTCTGAATAGTCCGTGACGGTCTTCACGACGTCGGCCGGCTCCCCGTCGATCGGGATCATGCGTGGCCAGCTCAGTGTCGGGCGGCGATCCTCGCCCGCGCGCGTGAACGGTGCACGATAAACAGCCATTTCCTCGTCTGTGAGTTTGCGCATGACCGAGCTGGGCAGTACGCGTTCGACGAACATGTTGTTGGCCAGGACCATCTCCTCGCCCTTGTCGGAGCGGAATCCCTGGAAGGCGCGGCGGGCATTCTCCGGCCAGTCGTCCCAGGTAAGGGGAGTGACAATCGCCTCCATATAGACGATGCCGGCAATACGCTCGGGCTGATGCTGCGCCCATTCGAAGCCGAGCGCCGAGCCCCAGTCGTGCAGCACCAGCACGATCCGGTCGCCGAGATTGAGCCGGTCCCAGAGCGCAAACAGGTATTCGCGCTGTTCGGCATAGGTGTAGCGATCCGGTCCCGGGTTTTCGAGCTTGTCGGAATCGCCCATGCCGATCAGGTCACAGGCGATCAGCCGGCCGAGGCTGGCACAGTGCGGCATGACATTGCGCCACAGATAGGACGATGTCGGGTTGCCGTGCTGGAAGACGATCGCCGCGCCATTGCCTTCCTCAATATAGGCCATCCGCCTGCCTTTGACGGTCGCGAAGTTCTTGCGTCCGAAGGGTTGGGCGGAAATCGGCATGGTTGCTTTGACGCTATTGCCAGGCGTGCATGGCGACAACCAGGCAGCAGAGGGCCCAGAACACACAGTATTCGATGCCGCCGATCACCCAGATCCAGCTTTTGGTGACCTTGTAGGTCGCCGCCGCGGCAACCAGCAGATGGATGAAGGCGATCAGGGCGACATACTGGGTGTAGATGTCGAAGACCAGACCGATCGTCAGCACGGTCTCGATGGCGCCGGCGATATACATCCAGGTGGCCGGCGGCTTGAAACCGGCCTTGACGAAGAACTCGAGCGTGGCCGGCACCGTGATCTTGCCGATGATGTGCGGGATAAAGAAAAGTCCGCAGATGATGCGGAGGAGGTTGAATTCGTTCAGCAGATTGAACTTGTCGGCCCACGACATCGTGACGTCCCCCCCGGATTTGCATTCCATGCGGCTCGACCGCTGGCGGAAACTCGCATGCCGCGGCGTGGTCGCCAAGCCCTGCCGCGGCGTATGCCCGCCTACAGCTTCATCTTCTTTCCCTTCAGCCACTCCGCGCCCTTGGCGTAGAGTGCATCAAGTGCCGGACCGTCGAGACCGGGCAGATCGAGTTTGATCGGATAGCCGATCTTGCTCTGAAGATAGGCCAGGTGCCGGTAGCCCTCCGGAAACTTTGCCAAATGCCCTTTGTCGAGCACCAGCCGGGCGCCGGGCTCGACGGGGTCGATACGATCCTTTTCATAGGCCAGCCGGCGCAGCACGATTCCCCAGCGGCCGCGCCGTTTTTCCAGAAAATCGTAGAAGCGCCCCGTGCAGACTACGTCGCAAAGCACACCCTCGACCTCGGCGCGTTGCGAGATGGTCATCTTGGTCTGCGCGATGGCGCGTGTGCCCTTGATATCGATGCTCATGCCGCCGAGCATGTGCATGATGCGCACGCCCCGGTCGTAGCCTTCCTGGCTGACACGAATGAATTCCTCGAATGTGCCCTGGAACCAGGTCGCCCACATCTGGCCGTCCTTGTGCCAGACTGTGCGGAAACGGTCCCATTGCCGGGCATCGCGCCACAGCGCCCAGTTCTCGATCAGATCGCGGATAGCCAGACGGTCGGCGGTGTCGCGCGCCATGGTCCCCCCTTGCGCCCGCGGTAGCCGCGGGCATTTGCGTTTTTTCCGGATCGAAACCATAAACAGGTGAACGGGCGGGACAAGCCCGCAAGGAACGCTGGCGAGGAGGCGAGGATGGCGAGGCTATCCGGAAAAACCGCGATCGTCACCGGCGGCGCCAAGGGTATTGGCCGCCACTATTCGCAGGCGCTCGCTGCCGAAGGGGCGCGGGTGATGATCGCCGATATCGCCGACGGCAAGGACCTCGCCGGCGAGATCGCGCGCCGTTGCGGACCGGAGTCCGTCGCCCATGCCAAATTCGATGTCAGCGACGAGAAGGCGGTGAAGGGTCTGGTGGCGGAGACGATCAAGCGCTTCGGCCAGATCGACATCCTGGTGAACAACGCGGCGCTCTATTCCACGCTCGCTCCTCGCAATTTCAACGAGTGGGACGTCGGCACCTGGGACAAGGTGATGGCGATCAACGTGCGCGGCCCCTGGCTGATGGTACGCCATGTCGCTCCGCACATGATGGAGCGGCGCACCGGAAAGATCATCAACATTGCTTCCGGCGCCGCCTACAAGGGCGTACCGCGCATGCTGCCCTACGTCACGAGCAAGGGGGCCATGCTCGCCCTCACGCGCTCGTTGTCGCGAGAACTCGGCCAGTACGGCATCGCGGTCAATTCGCTGTCGCCCGGCTATATCCTGAGCGATACCGGGCTCGCCAATACCACGCATGTGGAGGAAGAACGCGTCCCTGTCCGCAACTCCCGCGCCTTCAAGCGCGACGCCTACCCTGAAGACCTGCTCGGTACGCTGGTGTTCCTTGCCAGCAGCGACAGCGATTTCGTCACCGGCCAGTCAATCGTTGTGGACGGCGGCTCGGTCAATAACTAGCTAATGGTGCATGGCGTGGTCCCGAATCCGGCATTTCCGCCGGTAGTGCGATCCGCTATACTGTTACAAATCCAACTATCGGTCGCGATGGAGGAACGTCATGGCGGTCGCCGCCCAAACTGCCGACAGCAAGCACAACATCCAGGCCGCCCGGCAGGCCTATTACGACAAGGCCGGGAAATACAACATGGCGCCGTTGTGGGAAGTGCTGAA
>CAZUDR010000350.1:0-4252 GCA_964618715.1 uncultured Undibacter sp.
GCGAGGAAGACCCCGACCTCATCAACGCCGGCAAGCAGACCGTCACCGAACTGCCGACCACCAGCTTCTTCTCGTCGGCGGATTCGTTCGCCATGATCCGCGGCGGCCATATCGACATCGCGCTGCTCGGCGCCATGCAGGTGGCCGAGAACGGCGATCTCGCCAACTGGATGATCCCCGGCAAGATGGTGAAGGGCATGGGCGGCGCCATGGATCTGGTCGCCGGCGTCAAGAAGGTCGTGGTGATCATGGAGCACACCGCCAAGGATCAGCCGAAACTGCTGCACAAATGCAACCTGCCGCTCACCGGCGCCGGCGTGGTCGACATGGTGATCACTGACCTCGGCGTGTTCACAATCGACCGGAAGGGGGGAGGGGGCATGACTCTGATCGAGGTCGCTCCGGACGTAAGCATCGACGAGATCAAGAAGAAGACCGAGGCAAAATTCACCGTCGATTCCAGGCTCAAGCACTAGGTTTCGGCAGGGCGCGGAGGCGTGGAATACCGGCCCCAATAGGAACAAATTTGCTGTTCACGCCTTGATCCGTCATGCGCCGTAACGACCAGCTCCACATTGAGCTCGACCGCCTGCAAGGCATGCTGCCGCGATGGGCGGCCAGGATCCTGCACCGTGCGCGCCGGCCGTCGGCCGTGTGGGTCCGGCTGCCGGCGGCGCTCCTGCTGATTGCCGGCGGTTTCCTCGGTTTCCTGCCCATTCTCGGCTTCTGGATGCTGCCGCTCGGCCTCGCGCTGATGGCGATCGACCTGCCGTTCCTGCGGGCGCCGCTGGCGCGTGTCATCGGCTTCGTCAACCGGAAGCTCGCACCGACGGGCTGAGCGCGGCCCTGCGGGTTCGCCCGTAGTTTGATTTTCCGTTCAGAGCCGGTACAGGATCACCCCGAAAAGACAATGAGGGGGAACGATCCATGCTTTCCGACGCCGATCGCAAGAAAGCCGCCGACATCCTGATGCAGGCGGCCAGGGACCGCAAACAGGCGACGCAGCTCCATGTCACGTTTCCTGACATTACCATCGAGGACTCCTACGCCATCTCGGCCGACGTCATGCAGCGCAAGGTCAAGGCGGGGCGCAAGCTGATCGGTCACAAGGTCGGCCTGACCTCCAAGGCCATGCAGCGCTCGTCCATGATCGACGAGCCGGACTACGGCTACATCCTCGACGATCAGATGATCGGCGACGGTGCCAAGGTGCCGCACGAGAACTATTGCAAGCCGCGGGTCGAGGTCGAACTCGCCTTCATCATGGGCAAGCGGCTGGAAGGGCCAGGCGTCGGCCTCGCCGACGTGTTGCGCGCCACCGAATACGTGATCCCGGCGATCGAGATCGTCGACGCGCGGCTGCAGGATCCGCGAAAGATCGTCGATACGGTGGCCGACAACGGCGCCGCCGCCGGCATCGCCCTCGGCGGCCGTCCCGTCGGCCCGCTCGACGTCGACCTGCGCTGGGTCGGCGGCATCATGTACCGCAATTCCGAAATCGAGGAGACCGGGCTTGCCGCCGGCGTGCTCGGCCATCCGGCGCTCGGCGTCGCCTGGCTCGCCAACAAGATCTGCCAGTACGGCCATGCCCTGGAGCCCGGCCACATCGTGCTCGCAGGCTCCTTCACCCGCGTGGTGTTCGCGCAAAAGGGCGACACGCTGCACGCCGATTTCGGCCCGCTCGGCGGGCTCGCCATCCAGTTCGTGTGAGGCAGTCAACCATGACCCTGGAATTGCAGCGCAACGCGTTCAAGCGCGCCATCGCCGCCGGCCAGTTGCAGATCGGCCTTTGGTCGAGCCTGTGCAGCAACATTGGCGCCGAGATCATCGGCGACGCCGGCTTTGACTGGATCCTGCTCGATACCGAGCACTCGCCCAACGAAATCCCCGACCTGTTCTCGCAATTGCAGGCGATCGGCCGCGGCGGCAGCACGCCCATCGTTCGCCCGGCCTGGAACGATCCGGTGCTGGCCAAGCGCTGCCTCGATATCGGTACGCAGACCCTGCTGTTTCCCTATGTGCAGAATGCCGAGGAGGCCAGGCGCGCCGTCGCCTCCACCCGCTATCCGCCGGAGGGCATCCGCGGCGTTGCGGTGGCCTCGCGCGCCAGCCGCTTCGGCCGCACGCCCGGCTATCTCACCAGGGCCAACAGCGAAATGTGCGTGCTGGTGCAGGTGGAGACCCGCAGCGCGCTCGACGAACTGGAGGCGATCGCCAAGGTCGAGGGTGTCGACGGTGTCTTCATTGGCCCGTCTGACCTGGCAGCCTCGCTCGGTCACCTCGGCAACCCGCAGCACGGCGACGTGCAAAAGGCCATGCAGGATGCGGTGACGCGGCTGAAGGCGCTCGGCAAGCCGGCCGGGATCCTGACCGCAAACGAGGAGGAGGCCCGCCGCTACATCGACTGGGGGTTCCTGTTTGTCGCGGTCGGAGCCGATGTGGGTCTCCTGGCCAAGAACGCCGACGCGCTGGCGAAGAAGTTCAAGGGCTGACAGGGCCGCCAGCAGCGATGACCCCGGAGAGGGCCGCCTGACCGGGATTGAGGGGCGGTTACCTGCCTTTGCGCTAGATCAAAGTCCGTCTTGTGGTTCCGAGCGATAGTTGCGCAGGGAACCAAGGAGGCGAGATATGCCGGCACAGGCGGAGCCCATCCACGACATCGCGCATCTGGGCAGCGTGGAACTGTTCACCCCCAAGCCGGACAAAAGCCTCTGGTATTTCCGTGACCTGCTCGGCATGGAGCCGGTCCACGAGAGCGGCCAATCCGTCTACCTGCGCGGCTATGGCGACTATGCCACCTCGACGCTCAAGCTGACTGCAGCCGCGGATG
Source organism: uncultured Undibacter sp. (assembly GCA_964618715.1). Lineage (GTDB taxonomy): Bacteria > Pseudomonadota > Alphaproteobacteria > Rhizobiales > Xanthobacteraceae > Pseudolabrys. Next base: position 2,831 of record CAZUDR010000350.1, read on the forward strand.
CCGGTATCGGTTGCGTGTCGTGGCGGGCAACCAGTCCGCAGGCGCTGGAGCGCCGCGCCAGGGCCATCCAAGAAGCCGGCCTCGGAATCGGCTGGACCAACGGCGATTTCGGCCGTGGCCGTTCATTCCGCTTTCGCGATCCCGACGGTCATGAGATGGAGATCTATTACGAGGAACAGAAGTTTGTCGCCCCGCCAAAACTGCATTCGACGTTGAAGAACCTCCCGCAGAAATACACCGGGCGCGGCGTGTGCGTGCGTCGCGTCGACCATCTGGCGCTGCTCGCCAACGACGTCGAGGCCAACCGCAAGTTCGCCCAGGATTTGCTGGGCTTCCAGCTGCGCGAGCAGGTCCGTTACGATCGCGGCAAGACCGAAATCGGCTCATGGATGAGTCCGACCGCGATTCATCACCAGCTTGCCTATGTGGTGGACGTGAAAGGCGCGCATGGGCGACTGCACCACTTCTCACTCTGGGTCGACAATCGCGACGACGTGATGCGTGCGGCCGACATCCTGATCGAGAACGGGATCTTCATCGAAGCCGGTCCGTCCAAGCACAACAATTCGCAGGGTTTCTATCTCTACACCTACGAGCCCGGCGGCAACCGCGTGGAGATCTATTCGGGCAGCTTCCTGGTCATGGCGCCCGACTGGGAGCCGGTGACCTGGGATGAGGAGGAACGCGGGACCGGCGTCTACTGGGGCGCCACGTTGCCGGACAGCTTTATCGAATATGGCACCCCCGATGTGCAGGGCGAGACGACGGCCAGGGCCCCCGAACTCCTCAAGGACGCAATCGCATCATTGTCGTGACGCCTGCCGCGCTTCGGCGCGGGAGAGGCGCTGAATTCCCATGCCGCGAGCCGGGGCGTGGCCGTAACCCATACGGGTGGCCGGTGCTGTGTGCCCGCGCCCCAGCCTGTGCAAAACCCTGTCGAATCAGCTAAAAGCCGCTTCGTGTTACCTGCGTCTGTACGTCAGTGCGATTGTGCAATTGCCGGGCGGGGCCGATCGCGCAGTCAGTGGTCGGTCAGCGGTTCGGCGCTGGCCACAGGCTTCAGATGTCGGCAGCGCACCGGGAACATCCCCTCGAGGACGTCGCGCTCAGATGGCACCATCTGGCCGAGCGGCGGCTGGCCTATTACACCGAACTCCTTTCCAGCGGTCGCTGGCGTCACTACTACGCCGACGAGAGGGCGTTTGCCCAGCGTATGCTGGACGTGATCAAGGCGGCGCACGCCTGGGCGCGGATCGCCGGCCGCCGGTCGGCGGCGCCCGAACCCGCCAATCGCTCCGGGGCCGACAAACTGCGTTCAGCGGCATGATCACAAACCGTATGGCCCTGGCAGCCGCTGCATTGCTGGCAGCGGCGGGCGGCGTCGTGTTTGCCACCGACAGCGACGAGCAACTCAAGCGGGGC
>CAZUDR010000351.1:0-3791 GCA_964618715.1 uncultured Undibacter sp.
GTGATCACCAACCTGTTCTCCGCCATCCCCGGGGTCGGCGAAGCCGTCGTCACCTGGCTGTGGGGCGGCTACGCGGTCGGCAATCCGACGCTGAACAGATTCTATTCCCTGCACTATCTGCTGCCGTTCGTGATCGTCGGCGTCGTGGTGCTGCACGTCTGGGCTCTGCACGTGGTCGGACAGAACAATCCCACCGGCGTCGATCCGAAATCCGACAAGGACACTGTCCCGTTCACCCCCTATGCCACGATCAAGGACGGATTCCTGATGATCGTGTTCTGCATCCTGTTCGCCTGGTTCGTATTCTATATTCCGAACTATCTCGGTCACGCCGACAACTACATTCCCGCCAATCCCGCGGTGACGCCGACCCATATCGTGCCGGAATGGTACTACCTGCCGTTCTATGCGATCCTGCGCGCCATTCCTGACAAGCTGTTCGGGGTGATCGCGCTGTTTGCCTCGATCGCCATCCTCGCCTTCATGCCGTGGCTCGACACCTCGAAGGTACGCTCGGCGCGCTACCGTCCGCTCTACCGCCAGTTCTTCTGGTTGTTTGTGATCTGCTGCGTCGGGCTCGGCTGGCTCGGTGCCAAGCCGGCGGAGGGCGTCTACGTCATCCTGTCGCGCATCTTCACCGTCTACTACTTCGCGTTCTTCATCATCATCCTGCCGCTGCTCGGCATCTTCGAGAAGACCAAGCCGCTGCCGAATTCGATTTCGGAATCGGTGCTCGACGCCGAAGGCGCCAAGGCGTGAAGCGGAGAACGGTCATGAAGTTGAACCCGACGATCTTCGCACTGGCGCTGATGGGCACGGCCGCGATGGCGGCTCCGGTGCTGGCCGCCGAGCAGGTGACGCCGCCGCGCCAGAAGTGGTCCTTCTCCGGTCCCTTCGGCACCTACGACCCGGCGCAACTGCAGCGCGGCTTCAAGGTCTACCGGGAAGTCTGCGCCGCCTGCCATTCGATGAAGATGGTGGCGTTCCGCAACCTGGCGGAACCGGGCGGGCCGGAATATTCGGAGGCGCAGGTCAAGCAACTGGCCTCGGAGTACCAGATCAAGGATCTCGACGAGCAGGGCAACCCGGCCGAACGCCCCGGCCAGCCGGCCGATAATTTCCCGTCGCCGTTCGCCAACGAACTTGCGGCGAAGGCGGCAAACGGGGGCGTCGCGCCGCCCGACTTCTCAACCCTGGCCAAGGCGCGCACCTACGAGCGAGGCTTTCCCTGGTTCGTCTTCGACATGATCACCCAGTACCAGGAGCAGGGCCCGGACTACATCGTGGCGCTGCTGCAGGGTTACGAGCAGCCGCCGGAGGACTTCAAGGTGCCCCCGGGCGGCCACTACAACAAGTATTTTCCCGGCCACAACATCGCGATGCCGCCGCCCTTGCAGGACGGTCAGGTGGCCTACGACGACGGTGCACCGCAGACCGTCGAACAGTACGCCAGGGACGTCACCGCCTTCATGATGTGGGTGGCCGAGCCGCACCTGGTGGCGCGCAAGCGCATCGGCTTCCAGGTCATGATCTTCCTGATCGTGTTCGCCGGCCTTCTGTACTTCACCAAGAAGAAGGTGTGGCACGACGTCAAGGACCCGGGCGGCGCGTCAAAAACAGCGGCCTGAGTTTGTGCACGCCCCGGCATCGCGGAACTGCAAATTGCCCGGCCTCGCGCCGGGCAATCTGATCCTGAAGACCCGCAGCTCCGCGTCGCCCGCGACGGCCGCTTTCGCAGCAGTCAGTTTCGGCAGAACGGAAACGGCTCCATTTGCCGCAATCCGTTGAGAAAGACGCAATTGCCCTCCGGCCCGGAGCGCTTGAAGGCATGCTTGACGGGCTCTGCCTGGCTGAACACTGCGTGCACGACGATCAGGAGGGCACCGGCGAGGAAGGCCAACCGGCCGTATTGCAGCGCCGACACCTGTACGATCAGCAGTGTCGCGGCGATGATGATCAGCGGGTCGGTGAACTGGAAATAGTCCTGCTTCAGATCACGCGCCGCCGTCACCGTGTCGATCGCCAGAACGACGCCGATGAGAACGGCGACCTGGAGCGCAAGCCGGTATTGACCGCGGAGGAGCGCGATGATCATTCCGGCGATCACGGCCCACTCGAGAAAAATCGCCGGTCGCGAACTCGTTTTCAGCACGAAGCTGTGATGGATCAGCGTTTGCTTGAGCCAGCCGAGTGCCGATGCAAGTGACAGCCGGCATGTCCCGAGCCGGACGCATTCGAGATTCGGGTTGGACACATAGGCATACAGGCTGTCGATGGGGGTGATGACCAGCGTGACGACGGACGTCTCGCGGGCGAGGTAGAGTGGCAACAGGCCGAGCGCGATACCGGCAACGACGGCCGCGCCGGTTGTCAGGCCTTCCAGGATGGGCGGTCGCCAGAGCAGCCCGAAGGCGAGCATTCCCGATCCGATCCAGGCCGCAAGCAGGACTTCGGGAATGCCGATCATCCACAGAATCGGCTCTACCGCGTAGATGCGGGCCGAGGGCTCGGCCGAAAGCGCCTGCACGGCAAGCGGGATCACGGCAATGACGGCAAGCAGTGCGACTGTGGTGGTGGCGGCCAGCGCCCATGCGGACCGCCTTTGCGTCCAATAGCCGTCTCCGGCGGACGTTACTCCGAATGGCAACGCCAGAACCGGAAATGCGGCGATCAGGAACACAGCCTGCACCTTGTTTTCCAGAGCAAGCGTTGCCAGCAGTGCCGACAAGCCGACGAGGAAAGGGCGGGCCTTCATCCGTGGGGATTGCGCCGCGATCAGCAGCACGAGCAGGGCGATGGCCGCGAGAGCGGCGGCCAGCATTTCAGGCTTGACGGAGCGGACCGACATCGCGAGGCCGCCGGAATAGGCGATTGCGAACATGCCGAGCGTGGCTGCGCGCCAGTCGCCGACCAGACGGCGCAGCAGAATTCCGGCCGTGGTCACATAGACGAGGACGATGGCAAGCGATGTCAGCCGTGCGATCCGGATCAGGCCGGTCCATGTCCGGTCGAACGCATCCACATCGATCGCCGGCGGGAGGGTAGGCAGCGACCAGGCAGCCAGAAGTCCGAGTTCATTCAGCAGCCGGTAGGTCCCGCTCAGGACCAGCACGCTGAGATGGGCCGGGTGCACAACGATTTCACGGGGAAGGCTGGCATTCTGCAGCAGAGCATCGTAAACGAGCAAAATATCCTGATCTGCGATGCGCCAGTACGGGTACCAGAATCCGGCCAGGAAAAATGAAGCGACCAATCCGCCGAGAATGACAGGCAGACTCCAGGTCCGACCGAATGGCGTCCATCGATCGAGGTTGTTGCGTGGCGGGCTCGATCCCGCGCAAACCTCGCCCCCGCTCATCAGATCGAACCTCGGCCCCGCATAGGCGTCTGCGCTCAACGTATTATCGGAATCAGGAAGGGTAAAGCCATTGACCAAATCTGTTCTTGGCATCATCGGCGGCAGCGGCATCTACGAACTGCCGGGTCTGACCAATGTGCGCGAGGAGCGTATCAGGAGTCCGTGGGGCGAGCCGTCGAGCGCGCTGCGCATGGGCGAGGTGGACGGTCTCCCGGTGGTGTTTCTGACCCGCCATGACAAGGGCCACCGGCTGTCGCCGTCCGATATCAATTATCGCGCCAATATTGATGTGCTGAAGCGCGCCGGCGTCACGGACCTGGTGTCGCTGTCGGCTTGCGGCTCGTTCAAGGAGGAACTGTCGCCGGGCACCTTCGTGCTGGTCGACCAGTTCGTCGACCGCACCTACAGGCGCGAGAGCTCGTTCTTCGGCAAG
>CAZUDR010000351.1:3801-4228 GCA_964618715.1 uncultured Undibacter sp.
AGGGGCTTGTCGCCCACGTGTCGATGGCGCACCCGGTGTCACCGCAACTGAGACTCCGCATTGACGAGGCCTCCGGCAAGCAGGGCATTCCGGTGGTGCGTGGCGGCACTTATGTCTGCATCGAAGGGCCGCAGTTTTCCACCTATGCGGAAAGCATGTCATACAAGGCGATGGGCTATTCGGTGATCGGCATGACCAACATGCCGGAAGCCAAGCTCGCCCGCGAGGCGGAGATTTGTTACGCCAGCGTTGCCATGGTCAACGATTTCGACTGCTGGCACCCGGACCACGACGCGGTAACCGTGCAGGACATCATCGCCGTGCTCAACGACAATGCCGACCGTGCCAAGCGGCTGGTAGCGCAACTGGCGAAGGATTTCCCGCGCGAGCACGAGCCGTGTCCTGTCGGATCCGATCGCGCGCTGGA
>CAZUDR010000352.1:0-1466 GCA_964618715.1 uncultured Undibacter sp.
ACGTCGAGTTCCCCCTGGATCAGCATCTCCTGGAGCACCTGCGCCCGGGCGTCACGAAAGGCGATGTCGACGCCTGGATAGCGGGACTGGAACTCCGTGAACAGAGGCAGAAGCTTTTTCGGTCCGATCGTGCACATCACCCCGATGCTGAGGGGGGCGTCCTTGAGCTTGACGAACTGCCTGGCCCGTTCCTTTGCGGCCTCGGTCTGCGCCATGACTTCCTCGAGATACGGCCGCATCGTCCGGCCCAGCTCGGTGAGATGGGTGTTCTGGCGTTCCCGGTGGAACAGCGGACCGCCGAGCTCCCCTTCGAGATTCCGGATGGCGCGGGTCAGGCTCGGTTGCGAAACGTTGCACTTCTCGGCGGCGCGGGTGAAGTTGAGCGTCTCGCAAAGGGCCTGGAAGTATCTGACCTGGTAGTGTTCCATTGCGACCTTCCGGCCCTATCCCCGATCAAGCCGGCCACTCGAGACGCATCGCGTCGCGATGCTCCTCAGGATGAGGCGGATAGAGACTTGCGAATACTGGATCGCCCGCCAGCGCGGGCGATGACGGTGGACATGGGCGCTCCGCAGCAAGATCACGCCGCCTTGACCGCCTCGGCCTCGATCACGCGGGCGACGAATTCGGAAATCGCCTTGAGGCTTGCGTCCGGCGCCGCACGCTGCGGCGAGTGTCTGACGCCGGGCAGCAGCGTCACCTCGACCGGACAGTAGCATTCCTCCTGCGCCACCTCGATCTGCCTGACCGTGCCGTACTGGTCGTCGGCGCCCTGCACGATGAGGATCGGCACGCGAACATAGGCAAGCTCCTCGGTGATGTCCCACTTGCGGAAATCGGGGTCGAGCCAGGCCCCGTTCCAGCCGCGGAAGGCATTGTCGACGTCGGCGTGCCAGCGCGCGAGTTTCCCGCGCAGATCGCCGCTGTCGTAGGCCTGCTTTGCCTCCGCGATGGCGGCGATGCCGGGGTCCTCTGTAAAGAAATGCGGCGCGATCAGCACCAGGCCGCCGACGCGGTGATCCTGGTGGCTGCCGGCATAGATGGCGGCAATGGACGCGCCGTCGCTGTGGCCGACCAGCAGGCCGTGGCGGAAGCCGATTGTCTCCAGCAGTTTCGGCAGCACGTCGCGCGCCTCGTCATCCATGTAGGTGAGCGGCCGCGGCAACGGCACCGGGCTCGATTTGCCGTAGCCGGCGCGCGACCAGACGAAGACCCCGCAGCCGGTCGCTTCCTGCAGCCGGTCCGGGAAATCGCCCCACAGGCCGACGCAGCCGAGCCCTTCGTGCAGCAGCACCAGCGTCGCCGCCGCATCCGGCCGCGGGCCGATCATGCGGTATTCGAGTTTCTGGTCGCCGATGTTGAGGAAGCCGGAGTCGCCTGGTGTCACGCCATCGTCCTGTTGCCAAATGTGGTGAGATGTCATGCCCCGCGAAAGCGGAGCATCCAGTAATCGCCGAACTCGGGAA
>CAZUDR010000352.1:1476-4228 GCA_964618715.1 uncultured Undibacter sp.
GACAACTGGGAGACCCTAATACGCGTTCCCTCTAGGGCTGTCCCTCCGAGCGCAGCTTGAAGCGCTGGATCTTGCCGGTGGCCGTCTTCGGCAGGTCCGCGCGGAACTCGATCCAGCGCGGATACTTGTAGGGCGCCAGTATCTTCTTGACGTGGTCCTGCAGCGCGCGGGCGAGATCCTCGCTCGCCTTGTCGGGCAGTTTGAGCACGACATAGGCCTTGGGCTTGACCAGCCGCTGCTCGTCGAACCAGCCGACCACCGCCGCCTCCAGCACCTCCGGATGCGACGACAGCGCGGCCTCGACCTCGAACGGCGAGACGTAGATGCCGGAGACCTTCAGCATGTCGTCCTGCCGGCCGGCACAGACGTAAAAGCCGTCCTGATCCTGATAATATTTGTCGCCGGAGCGCGTCCACTCGCCCTGGAAGGTGGTGCGCGACTTCTCCCGATTGTTCCAGTACATGATCGCGCTGGTCGGCCCGCGCACGTGAAGCTCGCCCAGTTCACCCTGCGGCACCGGCTGGCCGTCTTCGCCGAGCAGCCTGATCTCGTAACCGGGCACTGCCTTGCCGGTGGTGCCGTACTTGCAGTCGCCGGGGCGGTTGGTGAGATAGATGTGCAGCATCTCGGTGGTGCCAAGCCCGTCGAATATCTCGACGCCGTAGCGCTCCAGCCAGCGCCTGGCGATGCCTTCCGGCAATGCCTCGCCGGCGGAGATGCAGGTACGCAGCTTGACCTCTTCTTTTTTCGGCACGTTCGGGCTGTTGAGGAAGCCGGCATAGAAGGTCGGCACCGCGAAGAATACCGTGACCGGATGCTGGCGCAGGATCGTGGCGACGCCGTCCGGCGTCGGCCGGTCGGGCAGCAGGATCGTGGTGGCGCCGACGCTGAGCGGAAACGTCATGGCGTTGCCCAGCCCGTAGGCGAAGAACAGCTTCGCCACCGAATAGACCACGTCGCTTTCCTTCAGCCCGACGACCGGCGTGCCGTAGAGGTCGGCGGTCAATTTCAGGCTGGCGTGCACGTGCACTGCGCCCTTCGGCTTGCCGGTCGATCCCGACGTGTAGAGCCAGAACGCCATGTCGTCGGCGACCGTCGGCGCGGTATAGGGCTCCGGATCGGTGGCATCGACCACATCGTCGAACAGCCGGTAGCCGTGCGGGTTCTCGCCGGCGACGATGACATGCTCGAGATCCGGGCAGTCGCCGATCAGCTTCTCGAACCGGGGAAACAGCGCCTCCGATACCACCAGGCACTTGGCGCGGCTGTCGCCGAGCATGAAGCGGTAGTCGTCCTCGGTGAGCAGTGTGTTGACCGGCACGGCGATGATGCCGGCCTTGAGGCAGCCGAGAAACGCGGTGGGCCAGTCCACGGTATCGAGCATGGCCATCAGCACGCGCTCCTCGCGGCGCAGCCCGAGGCCGCGCAGCGCGGCGCCGAACCGCGCGACACGGTCGGCGAGCTGGCCGTAGGTCAGCGTGCGGCGGCCGTCGATATAGGCCGGCTTGCCGGCGCGACCGGCGTCGAGATTGGCTTGCAGCACGTCGGCGGCGAAATTGTACTCGCGTGGGACCGCGCCCATGGACGCCGATTGCACTTCTTGCGCTTCTGCAACCGACATTGTGTTTCCTCCCAGGACTGTGCGTATTATGCCCATCAAGTGATGCGCTGAGAAGCGCACCATATTTCCAACGCCGTCATGGCCGGGCTTGTCCCGGCCATCCACGCCTTGATTTGCGCAGAAAAACGTGGATGCCCGCGACAAGCGCGGGCATGGCGATCGAAAAGCCGGAGCCGACACCATGATCCTGAGCCGCGATCGCATCCTCGCCACGCATGTCGGCAGCCTGCCGCGCAACGAGAAATTGTCCGACCTGCTGGTGCGCCAGGAAGCCGGCGAGAAGTTCGACCCTGCCGAAATGAAGTCCGAGCTCGACAAGGCCGTGCGCCACGTGGTCGACAGGCAGGTGGAAGCCGGCATCGACATCGGCAACGACGGCGAGCAGCAGCGCGTCGGTTTCCAGACCTACGTGCCGCAAAGGATGAGCGGCTTCGGCGGCACCTCGAAGCGACGGCGCGCGCGCGAGTTCGAGGAATTCCCCGAACTGGTGGCAAGCCTGATGCGGCGCTTCCCCCATGTCAGCAGGCAGCAGAACGCGCCGGAGTGCCAGGGCGAACTGAAGTATCTGGACGTCAAGCCGCTGGAGACCGAGATCGCGCGCTTCAAGACAATCTCCGACGGCAAGTTCGCCGAGCGGTTCATGACCGCGCCCTCGCCCGGCATCATCTCCTCGACCATGCTCGATGCGTTTTACGGCACGCAGGACAAGTATCTGACCGCGATCTCGCGCGAAATGAAGAACGAGTACCAGGCGATCCACAAGGCAGGCCTGCTGCTGCAGATCGATGCGCCGGACCTCGCCATGGACCGCAGCATGATGTACCGCGATCTCGACGACGCCGGCTTCGTCAAGGCGGTGGAGCGGCACATCCGCGCCATCAACGAAGGCATCGAGGGAATTCCGCGCGACCGCGTGCGGCTGCACGTCTGCTACGGCAACTGGGAAGGCCCTCACATCCACGACATCCCGCTGGCGATGATCCTGCCCGCGCTTTACGAGGCGCAGGTCGGCGCGCTGTCGATCGAGTTCTCCAATCCGCGCCACGCCCACGAATACGCCGCCTTCAGGCAGCACCCGCTGCCCAAGGACATGCTGCTGATCCCCGGCGTCATCGAGACCACCAGCAATTT
>CAZUDR010000353.1:0-4219 GCA_964618715.1 uncultured Undibacter sp.
CGGCCGCAAGGTCTGGGTGAAGTGATGCTCGACCGCCGTGCCGCCATCGCCACGCTGCTGGCCGACCGTCCCGACAACCTGTTTGTCGTACCGGGTCTTGGCTCAACGACATGGGACATCGCATCGCTGGGCGAGGATCATCGTGATTTTCATTCCTGGGGCGCCATGGGCGGCGCCGCCATGATCGGACTGGGCCTGGCGCTGGCGCAGCCGAAGCTCAGGGTCGCCGTGATTACCGGTGACGGGGAGATGCTGATGGGGCTCGGCGGCCTTGCCACCATCGGTGTGCAACGGCCGCCGAACCTGGCCATCGTCGTGTTCGACAACCGGCATTATGGCGAGACCGGCATGCAGGCAAGCCACACGGGTTCGGGCGTCGATCTGGTCGCGGTGGCGCGCGGCTGCGGCATCACGGATACGCATGAAGTCGAAGACGAGGCAGGTTTGAAAAAACTGGCCGGCCTGGTGGCTCGCCACGACCGCACGCTGTTTGCAAATGTGCGCATCAACGCCGACGACCCGCCACGCGTGCTCCCCTCGCGCGACGGCGTCGAGATCAAGTCGCGATTTCGCCGGGCGGCGATCAGGGCAGGGGCGGGAGCGTAGCCTGTGCCATCGGAGGTTTAGTTTGCGGCCAGCCTTGTCCTCGTTTTGCGAAGAACGATCGACCGGCAAAGTGTTGCCAGGACGAGCAGCAATGGTATCGCGAGGGCGGCGTTGACCACGTTCCAGCCGAACTCCGAATACAGGACGCCGGACGACAGGCTGGCAGTGGTCACGGTGGCGAACACCAGGAATTCGTTGAGTGCCTGAACTTTGGCCCGTTCCCCGGGCCGGTATGCCTGCGTCAGAAGCGTGCTTCCGCCGACATACATGAAATTCCACCCGACGCCCAAACAGACCAGTCCCGCCCAGAAGTTCGTCAGTGCCAGTCCCGAAAGGTTGGTGCACATGGTGGCCACGATCAACAGGACGCCGGCGCCGATGACCCGCTCGGCGCCGAACCGGTCGATCAACCTTCCGGTGAAAAAGCTTGGCGCATACATGCCCAGGACATGCCACTGGATGATGAAGGCCGCATCCGTGAAGGCAAACCCGCACCCCACCATCGCGAGCGGCGTTGCGGTCATGACGAGGATCATCACACCGTAACCGGTGGCCGCCGAGCTCGCGGCCGTGATGAATGCGGGTTGCCGCACGATTGCGTGCAGCGGACGATCGTTTCCGGTGGGGGCGCTCGCAACCGATTCGTCGAACTGCGTCAATTGCAGCATGAGGACATTGATCGTGCACACGCCCGACAGGGCAACGTAACAGCCCGCGAACATCACCGGGGCAAACAGTTCGCGCGAATGCGTCGCCAGCCATGGCCCGATCAGGGCCGCCGCGACGCCGCCCATCACCACATAGGAGACCGCTCTCGCCCGTTTATCCGCCCCGACGGCCTCAGTCGCGGCAAACCGGAGGAACTGCCAGAAGGCATTGTGAGCGCCGATGCCCGTGCTGCCGGCGGCGAACAGCCAGAAGCTCCCTTGCAGTATGCCGTATGCGGCCACGAGCGCAGAGAACGCACCGACCGCCTGGCCGGCGGAAAATCCCGCGCGGCGCCCCAGACGGCCCATCAGCAGCGAGGCCGGAACGGTTGCGGCCATGGTGCCGAGAAACTGAAGCGTCAGCGGTACCGTCGCCAGCGCCGCATTTTCGGCGAGATAGACCCCGGTCAGTGCCGTGACGGTCATCACCAGGGTCTGGCCGGATTGTGAAAGCGCCTGCAGTGCGCTCAGCACAAACACGGTGAACCAGCCACGCCGGTCGCGGACGAGAACAGAGAGTTTCATTTCAGTCATCTCCTCTTCGTCGTCGCGCGACCGCGCCGTCACGCCTATTCGGCGGGCGCCGGATGGCGGCCGAAGCGAGCGGTCATGTTGTCGTGCAGTTCGCGAATGGTGCGGCTGGTGGTCGTTTCGAATGCAAATGGCAGGACTGCGTGAACGAGCGCGGCGAATCCGGCGCAAATCATGCGGCCCGCGTACCAGAGCGCGACGGTCATGTGCTGGAGATAGGATTCGCCGACCGCATCGGGGTGGCGTGTGAACAGGTGGAGCAATCGTGGACACTGGCTGATGGCGGTCATGGGACAGTCTCCTCGGTGTTGGTGACGGGGCGAACGCGGGGCGGGCAGATCGCCGCCCCGCGTTTGCATTCAGCCCTTGGCGCCGAAAGCCTTGGGCAGGTCGTCGGCGGCGCCCCATTCCGCCCAGGAGCGGTCATAGGTGCGCACACGCGGGAACCCGAGCAGCCGCAGCGTGAAGTAGGAATGCGCGGCGGCCTTGCCGCTCTGGCAGTGCACGGCGACGTTCTTCTCCGGCTCGACGCCGAACGCCGCAAAGTGCTCGCGCAGTTCATCCGCCGGCTTCATTGTCTTGTCGGCGGCAAGGTTCTTCGCCCAGGGGATATTGGTCGCCCAGGGAATGTGACCCTTGTCGAACATTCCGGCAGGTCGCACGTCGATGACGACGACATTCGTGTCGTTACGACGGTCGAGCAGCCAGTCAGCGCTGGCGGTGCGTCGCGGCATCAGCGTCGGGGTGAACGTTGTTGGCTGTGTCCGCACCTTGTGGCGGCTGAGCTTGCGGTTCTCGGCAATCCATTTCGGGATACCGCCGTTCAGGATGCTCACCTTGCTGTGTCCGAAATATTCGAACATCCAGAACAGCCGCGCGGCGTGGAAGCCACCCTTGTCATCGTAAAGGACGACATGGACGTTCTTGTCGATGCCACGCTTGCCGATCATGTCGACGAGCTCGGCCTGCGGCCGTAGCACGCCTTCGACCGGTGCGTTCGGGTCGATGACGTCGTCGGCACCGAGGTGCAGCGCACCGGGAATGTGGCCGGCGTCATAGGCCGTCTTCGAACGGACGTCGATGACGCGAACGTCTTTGCGGTCGAGCATGACGGCAAGCTCCGCCGCCGATGTCAGCAGCTGCGGGTTGGAATAGCCGGCGGCCATGGCGTTGGAGCCGGTGAGGCCGGCCACGGCGAATGCGATTGCGTAAAGCGCGCGCCGGGTACGTTTGGTCGTGATTTTCATTTCCGTTGTCTCCTCTGGGTGGTGTTGGGGTGCAGCCGCTGCGAGCGGCCGCCTTCGGTTCACTCCGGTTGCGGCACGTAGCGGACGTAGGGCGCCGGTGCGCGCCAGCCGGCGGGGAAGTTTTTGCGCGCTTCCTCGTCCGAAACGGCGGGGACGATGATGACGTCGTCGCCGTTGTGCCAGTTCGCGGGGGTCGCCAGCTTGTGGCGTGCCGTGAGCTGGATCGATTCGACGAGACGCAGGATCTCCTCGAAGTTGCGCCCCGTGGTCATCGGATAGACGATCATCGCGCGCACGCTCTTGTCGGGCGCAATGACGAACACGGTGCGGACCGTCTGGTTGTCCATCGCCGTGCGGCCCCTGGCCGAATCGCCGCTGTCCTCCGGCAGCATGCCGTAAAGCTTGGCGACGGCCAGATCGGTGTCGCCGATCATCGGGAAATTCGGCTTGTGGCCGGTGATGACCTTGATGTCGTCGGCCCAGCGGTGATGGTCCTCGACCGGGTCGACGCTCAGGCCGATGATCTTGCAGTTGCGGGCTTCGAACCTGGGCTTGAGCTGCGCCATCGTGCCGAGCTCGGTCGCGCAGACAGGTGTGAAGTCCTTCGGATGCGAGAACAGCACGCACCAGGAATCGCCTGTCCACTTGTGGAAGTGGATGCGTCCTTCCGTGCTTTCCGCAACGAAGTCGGGGGCCTTGCTGCCAATACGAAGTGTCATGGTTGGTCTCCTTCAATCGAGGGTGCGCATGGCACCGGTTGCCGATTGCCACGCGACAGGTGCGCCGCGCTGCCGGCATGCCGTGTAGGCGCGCGCGCACGGTCGTGCTTGAAGCCACCCTTGAGATTTCCTAAAGAACGTCTGGATTAACTTGCGGGGCGCTGCCTCGCGGGCCTTACCGCCCGGAATTTGCTTGGGAATTTTGGTGTGCCGGCGGGCTTGGCGCGGCGGAGGACGGGTTGGCCGGCCCGGTGGCAGAATGCCAGCAAGTGCGAAGCGGATGAGCCGCGGATTCTGTCACCCCGCCGTTCGAGGGACGGCAGGGCGGCCTGAGCAGGGCACAGGATGAAGTATGAATTCGGCTCATGTGCGGTTGATACGACCACCTACGAGATCTGGCGGGGTGGCG
>CAZUDR010000354.1:0-4209 GCA_964618715.1 uncultured Undibacter sp.
CTCCTTTATCAACCAGTCTATTCTACTTAAATTGTATAACATCACCCGAAGCTGGTACAATTTCGGAGGAACGATGAATGATTCGCCATATCGTATCAGGAAATATCGGCCCGTCGACTTCAACGAGTACGTCCTGCTCTATCTCGCCGCCGAGCGGGAGGAACCCCTCGGCCGCCCGGCCACGCCGCAGGCCATCACCGGGAGGCTGGCCCGGCCGGACTACGACCCCGCCCGCGACCTGTTCCTCGTCACGGCGGGCGGCGATGCCGTCGGGGGGGGCCCGGGCGGACGCGCCCCTCCACCCCGCCCGTTAGGAGCGGTCGGCTCTACCCATTGAGCTACGGGCCCTGGGCACGACGCGGTGCCGACTTCTACCAGTGCGCGCTGTCCGCGCGCAATCGTTCCTCTCCCCGCACCGGCCCCGATCGGGTTAGCATGGCGCGTACCAGTCGGGAGCCCCGCCATGCATGTCTTCAGTATCGAGCGCGAGCAGGAGTGGAATCCGCAGCGCCACGTCGAAAAGATTCTCGGCACGGTCGCCGGCGGCGACGTCACCGTTGCCTGCTGGGAGCCCGGCCAGGTCAGTCCCAACCACTGTCATCCCGAAGCCACCGAGATCTACTTCTGCGCCACCGGCGGCGGCACCATGCGCACGCCCACGCAAACGGTCGCGGTCACACCTGGCAGCTTCGTGGTTCATCCGCCCGGCGAGGTACACGAATACGAGAACGGCCCGGCACGAACCATGCTGTTTCGTGTGCGCTACGGCAACGACATGCGCTCGCACCATTGCGCCTGGCGCGGCAACGATGAATGGACGCAGTCGCCGGCGGATGCTGACTACTACCGGAAGCATCCGGTCGGCTGATTACATCTTCAGCAGACGCTGCGCGTTGCCGCTCAGGATCTTTGCCTTGTCGGCGTCGGAGATCGGCACATCCGCCATCCATTGCACCGCCGGCGGATTCATCACGAACGGCCAGTCGACCGCGAACAGGATGTGGTCGACACCCATCTCCATCACGCAGCAGAGCAGCGCCGGATCGGAGAAGAAGCCGCTGGTGGTGACGTAGAAATTGTTGGAGAAGATGTCGCGGAAACTCATCGGCTTCTGCCCCGGCCGGCTGAGCGCAGCGTCGATGCGCCACAGCAGGAACGGCAGCGTCTCGCCGAAATGGCCGAGAACGACCTTGAGACCGGGATGCTTCTCGAACACCCCGGACAGCACCAGACGGATGGCCTGCGTCGCCGTCTCCACGGTAAAGCCCCACGCCGGCCGCACCACCAGCGGGAAGTCCTTGGCGTAGTCCTGATAGTAGATCTCGGTGACGCGCGCGTCGGGCAGCGACGGATGCAGATAGACAGGCACGTCGAGCTTCTCGGCGCGCTCGTAGATCGGCCAGTACTTCTTCAGATCGACGAATTCGCCGTTCGCCATCCCGTGAATCATGGCGCCCTTGAAACCGTGCTCGCTCACGGTTCGCTCGAGTTCGTCGGCGGCGGCCCGCGGATCGACGGTCGGCAGCGCGGCAAAGGCGGCGAAGCGCTTCGGGTTGGCAGCGCAGACCTTGGCCAGCCGGTCGTTCACCTGGCGCGTCAGGTCGACGGCAATATCGGCGCCCAGCTTCTGGGTCGACGGGGCGCCATGCGACAGCACCTGCATGTCGATGCCGGCCTCGTCCATTTCCTTCAGCCGCTTCGCGCCGAAATCGTAGAGGCGCTCCTCGGTCTCGCCGCCGCGGCCGGCCTCCGACCCGGTGTAATGCCTGGTCAGTTCGGGGTCCCAGTAGTGCTCCTCGATGGCGATGACGGGACAGGCCGGCTTCTTCATCATGACGCTTACCCCCCCTGAACTTTCGGCTGTTTCCTAGCAACCGGGACAACGGCTGTCACCGAGCCCTGCTGTACCGGCACTGCATACAGGCCGGGCGGTGCGTGCACACCACTTCTGCTTTGGCATTACCGCCGACTCAGTTATGCACAGGCTATGCTGCCGATTCTGCGAATCATTTCTGTTGGCGGCGTGCTCCTCGCCATCGCGATCACGGTCCTGGCGCTCGGCGCGCCGGATGGTGGCCGCTCGCGCCTGGCGCGGGTGGAAGCCCCTGCGCGCGGCCCGCTGCTGGACCGCGAGGCTCATCCGGAATGGCGGCACTTCCTCATCCAGGCCGCGCTGCGACGGGCCGGGGAACTTGAACGGCTGCGCGAGCTCCCGGATACGCCGGCGCGCAGCGAGCCGCCGCCGGACGCCCGCGAACCGACCCTCCCCGAGAGTGAGGGCAAAGCGCCGCAAACTGACGAGCCTGCGACGCGCGCGACGGATGCCGGGGAGGAGCATGCCGGCGTCGACCCAGTACAGGCAGAGGCCTCCGTGGCGCCGCTTCCCGCCGCGCCCGTCCTTCCGGTCGAGGGCCGTGACGTCGCTGCCTTGCAGCAGCCCGCGGCCCGCGCCGACCATACGCCAGCGGCCCCGGCTACCCCGCCAGAACCGACGAGGGTCGCCACATTGCTTGATGGCGCCGGCGTGCCGATGAAACGCAGCGATGCTGTCGTCCTGCGCGAGCCACGCCCTGATAACGGTGCGTCCGCTGCACCCGCCACCGCCCCGACGCTGGACCTTGCCGCCCCGCTGCCCGATGCTGCGGTCTTCCCGATCGGGGGCGGCGATGTCGCGGACAGGACGCAGACGGTCGGTGTGGTCAGTATGCCCGCTGCTCACTTGAGCAACGCGAAGCCGAAAGCGCTCACCTTGTTGCTCGAAGACCCGGCCCTGCCGGTCATAACCGGCGATATCGCTGGCCTGCAGGAGCCAGCCGTTGCTGACGAGCGCGCCGCTGCACCCGAGCGCAAGCCGACAGAAGCGGCGCCGTCGCCTGACGACGCGGGCCGGCCGACCGGAAGCAAAGAGGCCACAGCGTCGTCTGAGCCCGACATCCCGGCCATGGAGCCGGAAGCAGCCGAATCCCCGACCGGTACATCGATCGACGTCGCCGCCCTGCCCGTCGACGGGGACATGGGCAGTGCGGACGACGAAACGGAATCGGCTGTGGACTCCACGGACGGTTTGCCAGCCGACCTGGAGACCGACGAAGCCGCCCTTTCCGAAAAGATGGTCGTTCTGCCGCGCGAACGCCCGCCGGGAATCATCGAGCCACAACAGAAAAAGCGGCCCGTGAAGCGGCATGTGCGCCGGGCGCGTCACGCGCGTCAGGTCAGGACGGCGGCCAACGATCCGGCGGCCTTCGATTTTTTTGACGCCCTGCTGCGCATGTTCGGTGCAAATGCACCGCCGCCAAACTCGGCAATTTCAAGACGCATGACACGGCCGCTCTACTAGGCGGTCGGTCACGGCCCGGGACGGACGCGCTGCGACCCGGCTGGGTGCCGGGTCGCGTCCCGCAGCATCATTCAGTAGGAACTGGGGGTTGCCGTGTGCACTTTTCGACGGGCCGCCGAAGCGGTTTGGGTCGTCCCGCCACCGGCGGCAGCGGATGCGAAGGCACCAATCGGGTTTGACTTGCTCCGGTCGAGCAATCCTTTCCTCTTGGCGGCGTAGTAGTAGCCGGAGGCGTAGTAGCGCACCGCCTGATCGTGATTTCCGCCGGCGGCCCGATAGGCGCCGGCGAGATATTTCACGGCGTAGGTCATGTTGGTGTCGGCATTGAGCAGGCCCTGGGCGCCGCCCCGATATCCCATGGCGCGCGCGGTCCCCAGGCGGATCTGCATCAGTCCGTAATTGCCGGCGCTCACAGCGCGCGGATTGCCGCGACTTTCGCGATGGATGACCCGGCGCACGAGGCTCTCGGGAACATTGTTGGCGGCGGCGTGCTTGGCAATGAGCCCATCGAGATTGCCGTAGGCATTACCGCGCTGGGCGCCCTGGGCTTGCGCAAGATCGGCGGATGTCGACATTGCAATTGCGACCGCGGCAGCGGCCAGGAAAGTTGTTCGAATCATATCGCCTCCGATGACCCCGAATTGCGCCGTTTCACCCGCGGAGTCGGGCGGGTTTGTGACGCAATCGGGGTAATCGCGGTGCGCTCGATCACGAAATGATGCTTCCTGTTACCGCAGGCCCTCAGTCGTGAGTCAGCCCGCGCCGGCGCCCGGGTTCCACCGCCTTGATCCACGTCAAACACCGCCGGTGGCAGTGCCCCTACCATTTGCTCACCAGCGACAAGGGGACTTTCGCGATGCCGACGGACGTTG
>CAZUDR010000355.1:0-4203 GCA_964618715.1 uncultured Undibacter sp.
AGGGCAGCGGCGGCATGTTCATGATCGACATGCAGGGCACCTTCGACTTGGCCACCTTGTCGAGCAGCTCACGCACGCCGGGCGACCGGTATTGCGGCTCCTGCATCGCAAGACCGACCAGATCGTAATCGGCCGGATCAACGCCGTCGGTGCCGCCGGCGGTCACTTTGCCTGGCAGCTTGCGCGAGTCGATCTCGACCAGATCCTTGCGGCCTTTCACGGGCATGCGCACGCGAAAGCCCTCGGCATTGATCAGGTCAGCCTCCGCCGGCAGACAGACCAGATGCACCGTATGTCCGCCGAACAGGATCTTGGAGGCGAGCAGCGACCCGTAGGACGCGCCCATGATCAGAATTTTGTAAGCCGGCATAACGCAGCTGCTCCCTTATCGTTGGTTCTGGAAATGGCTGAGAATTCCGGGCCGCGGGGCCAGCGGTCTCAGGCCGGCATGCTATGCGTGCGGGCAAGACGATGCAACGCGGCTCGAGCCGGTTCGTCTGCAAAATATCGAGTGTTCCGAGAGGAGTTGCGGGATTCCGCATGCCTTTGCGGCATTTCGGCAGCGACCCCGGGGACAAGACGATCTGCGAAGAGCAGACGCATCGGTGACGGCAACAGCAATCATGAGCAAGCTCGAAACGTCCGGTCCAATCAACATCCTGGTACTGGAAGGCGATGGCACCGGACCGGAGATCACGGCTACCACGCTCACGGTTTCGGACGCAGCCGCGCGTGTGTCATCGATCTGCCGCTCCACGTCAGTACGGTGAGGTCACCGACGCGTTCGCGGAGAAAGTGGCGGCCGCGGTTGGCACGGCGCGTTGAGCGTCAGTCGAAGCCGTAAAGCCGCGCCGGGTTTTTCACCATGACCCTGCGCAGCAGGACGTCGTCCTCCAGCCAGCGCGGCAACAGGGCAAGCAGGCCGGGCGTATCGATGTTCTGGTAGGGGAGTTCTTCCTCGCTGTCGGGACGGCGCTCCTCGAGACGCGGCGTATGGGGCCAGTCCGAGCCCCAGACAATGCGCTCCGGATTGGCGTCGCAGAGCCTGCGCGCCAGCGGCCCGATGCGCGGATCGTTCGGGTCCGCGGCGATGCGGTAGGCGCCGGAAATCTTCACCCAGGTCTTGCCGCCTTCCAGCAGACCGGTCACCACCTTCGCGGCCCGGTCGGGGCCGGCAGACGGGATGAGGCCGAAATGGTCGAGCACGCTGTCGACCGGCAGCGCGCGCAGGAGCGGCGCCACCGCCTCGACCATTTCGGCGGTGGCAAAGATCTGCACGTGCCAGCCGTGCGGTTCGCACAGGCGCGCGGCGGCCTCGATCAGTTCGCGGACACGGCCGGCCGGTGCGCCGCCGACAGTGGCCACGTTCACGCGCAAGCCGCGGATGCCCTGTTCGTGGAGCGCGTCCAGCGCGGCCTCACCGGTTTCCGCGGGCAACACCGCGACGCCGCGGGCGTCGTCGAGCCGTGCGATGGCGTCGAGCGTGCAGGCATTGTCGGTGCCGTAAAAGCTCGGCTGCACCACCACGCTGCGGGTCAGCCGCAGACGCTGCAGCATGGCTGCAAGGGCGCCAACCGGCGCGTCCCGCGGTGTGTAGGCGCGCTCGCGCGGCAGCGGGAAGCGCGACTTGGGACCGACAACGTGGACGTGGCAGTCGCATGATCCGGGCGGCGGGAAGGCCATGGTCGCCATGATGCGAGATTTCGGGCTGACTGTCTGTTACCCGGATTCACGCCGGAGCGCCGGCGCTCACGCGATCAATTCATAGGCCGGGAGGGTGAGAAAGGGCACGAAGTCGTCGGCCAGCGACAGGTCGCGGAACAACCTGATCGCCTCCGGGAATTGGCCACGTGCGTAATGGGCGGCGCCAATCTCGCGCCTGACGACCTCCATTTCCTCCCCGAGTGCACGATCGAAGAGCTCGGCCGACGCCGTCACACCGCCTTCCAGTTCGGCACCCGCCTTGATCCACTGCCAGATCTGCGCGCGCGATATCTCGGCGGTGGCGGCGTCCTCCATCAGATTGTAGATCGGGACGGCGCCGCGGCCGCGCAGCCACGCTTCGATGTATTGCACGCCGACGCGGATATTGAGGCGAAAGCCGTCCTCGGTCCTGGTGCCCTCGTGAATCTTCAGCAGGTCGTCCCGCAACACCCGCACGTGCAGTCGCACGCGGTCGATCTGGTTCGGTTGCGGCATCATGCGGTCGAACACTTCCTTGGCGACCGGTACCAGGTCGGGATGCGCGACCCAGGTGCCGTCATAGCCGTCGCGCACCTCGCGCTCCTTGTCCGCGCGCACCTTGTCGAATGCCGCGGCGTTGGCGGCCTTGTCGTTCTTGATCGGAATCTGGGCCGCCATCCCGCCCATGGCGAACGCGCGGCGACGGTGACACGTACGCACCAGCAGCGCGGCATAGGCGCCGAGAAAGGCCTCGCCCATCACCACCTGCGAACGGTCGGGCAGCAGGAAGCGCGGATCGCGCGACTTGGCGAAGGTCTTGATGAAGGAAAAAATGTAGTCCCAGCGGCCGGCATTCATGCCGGCAATGTGGTCGCGCATCTCCCACAGGATCTCGTCCATCTCGAAGGCGGCCGGCAGGGTCTCGATCAGCACGGTCGCCTTGATGGTACCGGGAGCAAGGCCGAGCTCGTCCTGCGCGAAGACGAACACCTCGTTCCACAGCCGGGCCTCCTGGTGACTCTCCAGCTTGGGCAGATAGAAATAGGGCCCGGTGCCCTTCTTCAGCAGCGCCTTCGCATTGTGAAAGATGTAGAGGCCGAAATCGAACAGCGCGCCCGAGACCGGTTCGCCGTCGACCGTGAGGTGCGCTTCCGGCAGATGCCAGCCGCGAGGACGCACGATCAGAACCGCGGGATTCCTGCCGATGGCATAACGCTTCTTGCTGCGCGAATCGGTGAAGTCGATCTTGCCGGCCCAGCGGTCCTTCAGATTGATCTGGCCCTCGACATTGTTGGCCCAGGTGGGTGAATTGGCGTCCTCGAAATCCGCCATGTAATGGGTGGCGCCGGAATTGAGCGCATTGACCACCATCTTGCGGTCGACCGGGCCGGTGATCTCCACCCGCCGGTCCTGCAGGTCGGCCGGGATCGGCGCCACGTGCCAGTCATCGTCGTCACGGATGGCCCGGGTTTCGCCGAGGAAGTCGGGCAACTCGCCGGCATCAAAGCGGCGCTGACGCGCCTCGCGCGCGTCGAGCAGATCGCGCCGCTTCCTGTCGAAGCGGCGATGCAGCGCGGCAAGGAAGCGCAGCGCACCTGTGCTGAGAATCTCGTCATAGCGGCGGCCCATGCGGCCACGAATGACGATGCCGGGAACGGCTGCGGTCTTGCGCACGGACCTCTTCGCCGCGGCTCGCTTTGCCGCGGTCGTCTTGCGCACCCGCGCGCCGGACGCCTTCGACCTGCGGACGGGTTTCCGTGCAGGCCGGGCCGCGGTCTTGCGCGTGCCGGTACGCCGCGCGCCGGCTTTCTTCCGTGATGTGCGGCCGGCCGCACTTCTGCGGCCGGCCCGCCCGGTTTTGCGCCTACCGGTTGTCGTCATCCGTCCTGCCGCCGAAGAGCCCCCCGAACGACGGAATGATCGGTCCGGGGCCTGCCGGCGGCGGAACCTCCGGCGCAGGCGCGGGCTGCACGGGCGGCGGCGCAGCCGGTTTCGGTGCCGCCGGCCTTGGCGCTGCACGCTTCTTCGCCGACCTGCGGGCGGCCTTCTTCTTCGTCTTCTTCGCCGCCTTCCTGGTCCCCGTCTTCTTCTTCGCAGTCCTGGTCTTGCGCGAGGACTTCTTTACGCCCTTCTTCTTCTTGCGAGCCGGCGCGGCGCGCCTGGCTTTCGACTTTTTGGTTTTCGATTTCTTCTTTCGCCTCTTCGCCATGTCCAACCTCCGGATCGGTTCATCCTGCCCACGCATGCCGCAGCATGCGAGCCCCTAGCCGGTCGCCGCCTCTCCCGGCACGAGCGCCGGCAATTCGCGTAACGGCTCCGGCACCGGGCCGCCAGTCGCCCAGTCAATCAGCTCGACTGTATGGACGACCGGGATGGCGGTGCCGGCGGCGATCTGCGTGATGCAGCCGATATTGCCGGCTGCGATCACGTCCGGCTGGAGCCGTTCGATGTTGGCGACCTTGCGGTCCCGCAATCTGTCCGCCAGCACTGGCTGGAGGATGTTGTAGGTGCCCGCCGAGC
>CAZUDR010000356.1:0-4200 GCA_964618715.1 uncultured Undibacter sp.
CTACCAGTTCCGCCACGGCCGCATTGGAAACAGGACGAGACGGCGGTTTGACGGCCCCGCCGCGTCCCAGGACGGCGGAGCATGTAACAAATAGGGTGTCGGGGTACAAGCCTGCGGGCGGCTCAGCCACCCTCCGAAGCAGGTGTTACGACTGCCGGAACAGGATCTTGTGCAATTGTCGGCTCCCTGCGCCCGCCATCGGCGGTTACCGGCCCACCCCGGACGAGGCGCGTCGGCCGGCCGTCTCAGCGCATGTCGGGCGGACGCGCCAGCAGTTCGGTCACCGAGACCGTAATGCGGTTGCCATTGACCGCCACCTTGCCCCTGGCCACCGGCAGGTTGTTGGCAAGGATGTTGACGTCGTCATCCTCCGAGGCATCCAGCTCGATAATGGCGCCGCGACCGAGCCGCAGCACCTGGTGCACCGGCATGGATGTGTTGCCAAGCACCACGGCAAGATCGATGAAGACGTTGTCGAGCGTCGGCATGGAACCCTCTGGACGCCCGGACACGGGCAGGCGCGGGTCAGTGTCAACATGGTATGGTGAACGGGTGGTTAACGCGCGCAGCAAATTGAGGGTGGGTCTTCCCGCGCCGCCGGTGACGGCGTCCGTCGAATGGCACGTGAGCGACGGGCTCATCGGCTACCAGGACGCTGTCGCCGCGATGGACGCACGCGCGGCGGCCATTGCCGCCGGCGAGGCGCCCGAGCTGGTCTGGATGCTCGAGCATCCGCCGTTGTACACCGCGGGCACCAGCGCGCGGTCACAGGAGGTGCTGGACGCGCGATTCCCCATCTTCGAAAGCGGGCGCGGCGGCCAGCTTACCTATCACGGCCCCGGCCAGCGGGTTGCCTATGCGATGCTCGATCTGAAGCGGCGCGGACCGGATGTGCGCCGCTATGTAGCGACGCTGGAGGAATGGATCATCCGTACGCTTGGCCGCTTCAATGTGCGCGGTGAACGGCGCGAGGACCGTATCGGGGTCTGGGTCAGGCGGCCGGACAAGGGAGAAGGCTTCGAGGACAAGATTGCCGCCATCGGCATCCGCGTGCGGCAATGGGTGACGCTGCACGGCATTGCGCTCAATGTGGAGCCGGACCTTTCGCATTTTGCCGGCATCGTTCCCTGCGGCGTGCAGGAACAACGATACGGCGTCACCAGCCTCGCCGACCTCGGTATTCCGGTGATGCTGCCGGAAGTGGACATGGTGATGCGGGCGGAATTCGAGTCGCTGTTCGGAGCTACCGCCGATCAGTCCGTCGCCAGCACCGAGAAAGCCTCCCCCGGCCGGCGCAGTCTGAAATCCTCGTCTGTCCCGTCGAGCAGATAAATTTCGTCGACTCGCGCGCCAAAGGGGCCCTGCCGACAGGTTTCGATCATGTCGGCGAGCACCGGTTCCTCACCCTTGAGCAACGCCTCAACCGTGCCGTCACGCCGGTTCCGCACCCAGCCCTCGAGACCGCGCACCAGCGCTTCGGCCTCGACGAAGGCACGATAGCCGACGCCCTGAACGCGGCCGCGCACAATGAGGTGACGGATGGTGCTCATGCGAGTTCCCCGACGTCGATGACGCGAGCACCGGTCCAGCGCGACACCGACCAGCGCTCGACCGCGCGGATATAGGGCTCGGGCAGGCCCCAGCCGCGGGCGGCCGCGCCGATCATCTCGACATAGCCGGGCTTGGGCTGACCGGCGGCGCGCCGCCGCAGGAGATAGGTCATGGCGCGCACGCGACGGCTGCCGAGACGCACCGGAAGATGGCGCACGTCGTAGAGACCCTTGTGCAGCAATTCGTAGGCGTGCAAGGCCGCAATATCGCGCGGCGTCAGCCGCCACAGAACGCCGTGCACCGCATTGCCGGGGCTCGGCCTGACCGAGCCCCAGCCATCAATGCCGACGAAGAACCTGTGGCGCTCGAGGACGGCGGGACCCACGGCGCGCGCTTCCGGGCAGCGGCGTTGCATGGCCGCGCGGTTCAGATTCGAGCCATAGGCGAAGTAGAGCAGCATCGTTTTCGCATAGCAGAGAGAGGCGGGTTGTGTCAGCGCGGTCGCTTTTCACATGCGGGCGCGCCGGATATCCTGCCCTGCGAAAAGCACAGCAAGTTCATGGACCCCCCAATGATCCTGATCGACCTCAGCCGCGACATCGACCACAAGATGGCGGTTCTGCCCAACCACCCGCAGGTTGTCGTCACCAGCTTCGGGACCCACGACGAGGTGCGCACCGCCGACGGCTACGCCTTCTCGTCAGCCACCAAGGTGCTGATGATGGGCGATCACGCCGGCACGCATGTCGATGCGCCGTGCCACTTCAACGCCGATCCCGAGGCGCCATCGATCGACCAGATGCCGCTGGAGAACTACTTCACCGAGGCAGTCTGTCTCGACCTGTCGCACAAGCCGCTCAAGTCCGACATCTCGATCGAGGATCTGGAGAAAGCCGAGAAGGCGGCCGGCGTCACCATCCAGCCGAAGGACACGGTGCTGCTGCACATGGATTTCTTCCGCCGCGCGCATGGCACGCCGGGCTTCCTCACCGACTTCCCCGGATTGACGAAGGAGTCGGCCACATGGCTCGGCAGAAAGGGCATCGGCATGTTCGGCGTCGAGGCGGTCAGCCCGGGCCGGCCGGGACGCAACAATTTCGAGGTACATCATGTCTGCCGCGACCTCGGCTTCACCCACATGGAAGGACTGGTCAATCTCGACAGGCTGGTCGGCAAGGGCCGGTTCCGCTTCATCGGCTTCCCGATCAAGATCAAGGGCGGCACCGGCGCGCCGATCCGCGCAGTGGCGTGGCTGGACGGCTGAACCGCTGCGAGAACGACGTCAGGCAAATTCCAGAATGACCGCGTCCACTGCCAGGCTGTCGCCCGGCCTGGCGTGAATTTTGGAGACCGTGCCGTCGATTTCGGCGCGCAGCACGTTCTCCATCTTCATGGCTTCGACGACCGCCACCGTCTCGCCCGCCTTGACCTCCTGCCCTTCCTTCACCGCGATCGACACCACCAGTCCCGGCATGGGGCACAGCACCTGCTTGCCTGTGTCGGCTTTCTCCTTGACCGGCATCAGCCGTGCATAATGTGCCTCGCGTTCGGTATAGACATAGGCCTTCGTCTCCACGCCGCGCCAGGCCAGCGCGAAGCCGTTAGGAATCCCGCGCACCTGCACCGCCAGCGGACCGCTGTCCATCGTGCCGCTCCACAGCGGATCGCCCGGCCGCCAGTCTGACGCCAGCCGATGGCGTTCGCTGCTGGCCGCGCCGGGAAACCGCACCTCAATTTCACTGTTCTCGCGGCGGACCTCCAGCCGAGTTTCCCTTTCATCCAGCCAGACGACCCGCTGGCTTTCGCGCGTCACCATGCGTCCGCTGATCTGTCCGGATATCCGCCGCTTGCGTTCACCCATGACGTGGTCAATAGCCGCCGCAACGGCCGCAAGAACGAGGGCGCGTTCCCCTTCGGGCGCCTGGGCACGAAACCCGTCGGGGAATTCCTCGGCGATGAACCCGGTCGACAATTTGCCGGCGCGCCAGCGCGGATGCGCCATCAGCGCAGCAAGGAACGGAATGTTGTGGCGAATGCCGTCAATGACGAAGGCATCGAGTGCATCCGCCTGGGCATCGATGGCGACGTCACGCGTCGGCCCATGCGTGACAAGCTTGGCGATCATCGGATCGTAAAAGAGCGAGATTTCGCCGCCCTCATAGACGCCGGTGTCGTTGCGAACCGTGATGCCGCCCGCACTGCGCTCGTCGGGCGGGCGGTAGCGCGTGAGCCGCCCGGTCGACGGCAGGAAATTGCGGTACGGATCCTCGGCGTAGACGCGGCTTTCAACCGCCCATCCCTTGAGCTTCACATCGCTCTGCCTGATCGACAGTTTCTCGCCGGCGGCGACTCGGATCATCTGTTCGACGAGGTCGATTCCGGTGACCAGCTCGGTAACCGGGTGCTCGACCTGCAGCCGCGTATTCATCTCCAGGAAGAAAAAACTGCGGTCCTGTCCGGCAACGAACTCCACGGTGCCCGCGCTGTCGTAACCGACGGCCCTGGCCAGCGCGACGGCCTGCGCGCCCATCGTCTTGCGGGTGGCCCCATCGAGCAGCGGGCTCGGCGCCTCCTCGATGACCTTCTGGTTGCGGCGCTGGATCGAGCATTCGCGCTCGCCGAGATGGATGACGTTGCCGTGCTTGTCGC
>CAZUDR010000357.1:0-4195 GCA_964618715.1 uncultured Undibacter sp.
TGTTAGGGAGAATGATGACGATACCGGACTTTTCGGAAACGTTGAAGAATACACAGGTTATGCACTCACTAAAGCACAGTTGATACCGTCCAATGGTTTGTTTCATAATGTATACAATGTGGTTTATTGTGGTGGTTATTACTGGTTTTCTTTTGACAACTCCGGTTATATAGAGAAAAGGGACAGTGATTTTCATCTTATTGAAAGATTCCATGTAACCAAACCAGAGGTAGAACTTGGTTATTCAATGCAGGTTAAAGAGGATACCCCGGTTGCTCTTGCCACGGATGGAACGTATGTTTATGTGGCTTTTACATGGCAAAGTGTTGGGGGGAGTGAGACAGACAGGATTGCCTATTACAAGGCTGACCCCGCTGGATTTGCTTTTGTCACTGGGTCTGCCGGAGATACTTCTATTACTCAGGAAATCGTGGGTATTTGTACAGATGGCACTGAAACTTATATTGCCACGAATGTCCGTTTATATTCAGTCACAACTGGGTTTGCTACCCCGGAAGATACCCTTGTAGATGCGATAGGAATCGAGTGTGACAATACCGCAGCGACTGGGAATGTATATATTTTATATGCGGGTGATATAGATGCAAGATCCAAGGATGATCTTACCACTGTAGATGATACAAGTGCAATCCCTGTTGATGCCAAACATATTATTTATCAGGATAATGGAGTGTCGCAAAGTTATATATTTGTCTCTGATCAGGATGGTGGTGGTACTATACATAAATATGAGGATGATGATTTAAGCGCAAGAACAGGAATTTTAAATGTGGATGAACCCGGGACATTTATTAAACTTCTTGGTGTAGATGCGGACCTGCGTTGTATTTCTGAGAGATGGGGTGCGGTTTGTGATGTTGCTGAGAATGATTTAGAGTATCCTCAATTAATCGGAATGTTATCCACAAGCCAGGCGACAGCCGGGACATTGGATGAAGGAACTTATTTCTATAAATTTGCAGTCGAAGATTTGGACGGTCAGGTATTTACTTTAAGCGATCCAATTGTTATCCCACATAGCGCAGGAAGTAAATTACATTCCATGCGTGTGTTTTGTAATCAGGATCAGTTGGCGGATTATCTGTTATACCGGATAAAATATATACACATATTCAGGGGATATAACGCCACGGTTGATAGTAAGGTCCCCAGTACAGACTATAAATTATTGATTTCGATAGATATAAACAGTGCTACATGGGAAGAAGATGCAGACGGACGAGGAGTTTATTATTATGATTTCCAGGATAACACAGCAGAGGATGTAATTAGTTCTACCACTTATCAGGAAATGAGTGAAATTGGGGATGCGGTTAAACCAAGATATGTAAACGGGAAATATATTACTTTCCTTAATGACCAATTACATATAGCTAATTTCTACCATGATGGGATTCAGCATAAAAACAGGATCATAAGAAGTCCTGATAACCAACCTGATAACTTAGCTTTATATGATTACTATGATTATGACGTTGGTGATGGCGAACCGATTATAGGTATAACTTATTCTTATGGACGATCTGTAGTATTTAAGACAAGGAAGTTCAGGACGTTTTTTAATGGTTCACAGGAGAGAGACTATATACCCGGGCTTTCATGTAATGGCGCATTTACGAGAATCAATGAGGATATATTCTTTGTGTCAAACCAAGGGATTCATGTATTTGACGGATCGAAGATAACTAATATCCATTATGCAGTTAAAACATTATTTAATGCGGCACCATCTTATGCGAATGCGTCTGTGTTTTATTTCGATAAAAATGACAGGGTGATATTTTCTCTATTTAACGAAAGGAGTTTTGTTTATAATCTAAGATATAAGACATGGACTTATTATACAAAAGGTCATTCTTTCAGAGGATACTTTAAGAATTACGCAAATGAATACATAGGGTTTAATGCAACAAAGTTTTTTATACTTCTAAATGCTGCCTATACAAATGATTTGGAAGATTACGGAGGGGGCAATGGTAATGGTATAGTCATTGATTATGAATCTCCTCTTTTGAGATTGACAAATGGTGAGGGGGAAATAGGGATTCCTGTTTCGCATAGTCACAGAGTTTACGTTGGAGCTAACACGGTTACGGTGACTTTGTACAGATATGAGTATTCGGCTAATGGTAAAACTTCCATAGCTACTCAGGTTATAGGTGCATCCGGGGGAACGGAGCCGGGGTCTAAAACATATTTCTTTGACAGTGAATTGGGTGAAAGTTTTTCTTTTAAATTAAGCGGTACCATAACATTGGGTACATTTGAATACCATGGCATGACTTTGAAGTTTATACGCGGAGGATTTTTTGAGTAAATATAAGTTCACTAAAGATCATCGCGATTCCGATATCCAAAGGATACAAAGGGAGATTGAGGACAACTTAGTATCTTTCGATAAGAATGGTAATATTGTTATAGATAAAGATATTTATTGCAAAAGTCTCCATGTAGAAGGGGCTTCTCTTTATATAGGTGGTGTGAGAGTTAAGGGACCCAAAGAGGCTGATGCTGACGGGTTTTGGAAATTTGATAAAAATAAAAAAGAGATGATAATTAGTAAAGGTGTTGTTGAAGGGAGTGCTCCAAAAGTGGACGATGTTACCGGGACACTAGCTGATTTAGCTCAACAATTTAATGAATTAAAATCAAGGTTGGAGGATTTGGGTATACTAGAGAAATAAAATGGCAGCAATTCTTTTATCAGATTTTGTCTGGGAAGGCACGAATAGCGAACGGTTGACCGCCCCGAATGTCCAGGCACAAAAACGTGATGGTCATATTTTCAAGGAACTTGATACAGGGGAAAGCTATATCCACAGAAGCGGAGGTTGGCATTTTATTAATTTAGGCCTGTCTTTTATTAAAGCGACTAAATCAGGAAGTATAACAACAGATAGCGCGGGTTATTATCATGTGACATTTGTAACCCCACTTATAGATATTGATTACGGGGTTGAGTTGACTTGTCTGTATCCCGGAGAGAAAACAGCAAGAACAGCATACGCAGAGAATTTAGCAGTAGATGGTTTTGATATTTTGGTAAGGGATGGTAAAGGCCATCCGATAGCAAACGCAGAAGTTATATTTTGGTTAGCTACGCGCCATTATAATCCGTAAAATAATGAGGTAATGACATGGTAGATCCTTTATCTTTGGGACTAACGGGAATAGGTCTTTTAGGTTCGCTTTTCTCAAGTGGCGAAGAGATGACCGATGAACAGAAACAGACATACCAGGCTCTCCTTGCGAGAACGAAGGGTATAGACCCGAAACTCTTGGCTCTTATGAGAGCGAGAATGGCTAATGCCGTTGGTAATGAATACTCTGGTTACAGAAGTTCACAAGCATCTTCTCTGAGAAGGCAGAACGCACCGATTGCTAAACAACAAGAGGTGATGGATAAACTCTATTCAAGGGGTGCTGGGGCGAAAACAGATGCTCTGCTTGGCGTGGATACTTTAAACGAGAATGTCAAGGGTAATGCTCTTGGTCAATTGGCTTCGTTTACCGGAAGATTCAATGCACAGCCGGGGTATGGACAGGGGTTTGCTACTTTGGCAGGCGCGGGATTGCAGGGTATGTTGAGGAATTACTTAGAGAGCGAAAACCCTCTTGACAATCAACTGTCGAGTGAAATACAGAAGGCGTATAGAAAATCTCCGAATTTATTTTGAGGTAGGTTATGGCAAATATTAATTTCCTAAGAAACTTAGACAGGGTTGCCGGAGTTGTCGGTAATGTTTATATGACCGAGAAAGCCCGCCGGGATCAACTCATGTCCGAACATCTCCAGAGACAGAACAAGGTATATCTTCAGGGTCAAAAGGATCAGGGGGCGCAGGATCTATTAAATCAGAGATTGGGCGCACAACAGGATATGGCAAATCAGAAGATGGGTGAGCAGAAACGGGAGTTCGATATACGCGAAGCAAGATTCAAGGCACAGCATGAACAGGAAATGGGGATTGAAAAAGGTAAACTTGATGAACTTCGTAAACGGAATAACTATCTGGCTGGTGAGAATAAGAAGAACTCTATCTTAACTCAATTGAAAGAATTTGATACAAATATAGATAATTTATACAATCAGTTGAATCTTGCGGGGAGGATGTTCGAGGCTGGACTTACCACACCTGATGAAATAAATTCTTTAAAAGAAGAAATACAAATA
>CAZUDR010000358.1:0-4191 GCA_964618715.1 uncultured Undibacter sp.
CGCAGGAGAGCCAGAAGTCGGTCATTTACGCTCCCGCCCGGCCATGCCGATGAGATCGATCTGCTCGCCGGGCTCCTCGTCCTCCTCGCCCTCGACCTCCATGAAGGAAAACGCGCGCGCCGGCGTTGCGCCTTCGCGCCGGTGCAGGGTGCGGAAGGACTCGCGCACTTCGCCGTCTTCGCAAGTCCGGTGCACGGCGACCAGCGTGTCCGCCGGCTGGGTGGCGAGCGACTCCGCGAAGGTGACTTCCTCTTCTGCAGCGGCGCGCGCCGCGTCCATGTCCGGCGCGCCGTAATGCTCGATCAGCCGGCGCGCCAGCAGGTCGACCAGGCCGGCACGGTCGTCAGCGCTCGCCTCCACGATCTGCACCAGCGTCGACCAGCCGTGCGAGCCGACGCCGAGGAAACCGCTGCGGAAGGCGCTGCGCGCCTTGCCCTCGAGCCTGGCCGGATCGCTGGCCCAGAAGGCGAAGGCGCCGGAGACGGCCCAGTCGCCGGGCTCCGCCGCGTGCTCGAACACAAACGTGTCGGACTGGTCGAGCCGTATGGTGCGCAGAAGTTTCACGTCCACGGCCCTCCGATGGCGGGGTCGAGCCAGGAGGGCTCGGCAAGCGCTTCGATGAACGACTTGCGCTCGACTGCTTCCGACCCCATGCGGCGCACGACAAGATCACCGGCGTCAGCGATGTCGCGACGCAAGCCTTTCTCCGGAGGCAACCGCGACAGATAGGTCTTCGCCACCGCGCCAAAGCCGCTCTCGCGCCAGGAGTCGACGGCAACCATGAAATGCCGGGCAAAGCGGTCGATGATCAGGTTGGCCTTTGCAGTCTGGAAGCCCTCCTCCGCGAGCGTGGTGACGAGCGGATTGAAACCGGGTTCCTGGCCGCTGGTGGTGGTGACGCGGATCATGGCGCCGAACACCAGCCACTCCGGAACTTCGTCCTCGCCCGCTTGCGCCGGCCAGCCGATACGGCCGCCGCCCACCAGTCCGCCGTTGACGGTCACCACATCCGGCCAGGTAATGTTCACCGCCGTCTCCGGTTCCGACGCCGCGATCAACGCGTCGGTCAGCGCCACCATGCCGGCATAGAGCGCGCACCGCGCGGCGCGCAAAGGTTCCTCCGGCTCCAGCACCAGCGCGAATTCGGCCGTGTCAAAACGACCGACATGAACCAGGGTGCCGGCGCCGTTATCCGCTGCAATCGCGCAGGCATGGGCAAAGGCGTTGCCCATTTCGCGCAGGCGCACCGGGGTGAACAGGGGCGGCAGGACCAGTTCCTGCTCGGTCGTCTGGCGTGGCAGCGCGCGCGCGTCCGGCGCCATGGTTCCTCCACTCTTACTTTCTTCTTGGAATGACTATAGTTATAGGGTCGTCCGTCCCGAGGCCAGTCCCGCGGCCCGGGAGCACGGGCATCGCGCGGGGGGCGCGAGACGCATCGC
Source organism: uncultured Undibacter sp. (assembly GCA_964618715.1). Lineage (GTDB taxonomy): Bacteria > Pseudomonadota > Alphaproteobacteria > Rhizobiales > Xanthobacteraceae > Pseudolabrys. The sequence goes on from CAZUDR010000358.1 coordinate 1,440, forward strand.
AGAATGTGAAATTCGCGCGAATAGCGGGCCAACAGCAAACCCTACGAGCCGGCAATGGCCGAACGGCCGCGTAACATCCTGATCTGCTCCTGCGAGGACACCATGCCGCTCGACGGCGGCGCGGTGCGGCGGGTGTGCCGTGGTGCCAATGTCGCCGAAGGGCGGCAACTGTGCCGCGCCGAGCTTGCGCGCGTGCAGGATGCGCTCGCCGGCGACGATCCGGTTACGATCGCCTGCACGCAGGAGGCGCCACTGTTCAACGAGCTGGCCGCCGAAGCCTCCGACAGCGACGAGGGGCCTTTTGTCAATTTCGTCAACATCCGCGAGACCGCCGGCTGGTCGAAGGACGCCCGCGCGGCCGGCCCGAAGATGGCGGCGCTCATTGCGGCCGCGACCGAGCCGCTGCCCGAGATTCCATTTGTCGGGCTCAACAGCGAGGGCGCGACGGTCATCTACGGCAGCGACGAGCAGACGCTGGAAACGGCGCGGCTGCTCAAGGATCACCTCGACGTCACCGTCCTGATCAAGCCGCCGGCCGAGCTGCTGCCGCCGAGCCGGACTGAGTTCGCGCTGGTGAAGGGCACGATCCGCGCGGCCAAGGGCTATCTCGGCGCCTTCGAACTGACCGTCGATGACTACGCGGCGCCGAGTCCGGCCTCGCGCGACGGACTGACGTTCGGCGCGGCGGAAAACGACGTGCAATTGCGATGCGACATCCTGATCGATCTCTCCGGCGGCGCATCCATGTTTCCGTCCGCCGAATTGCGCGACGGCTACCTGCGCGCGGATCCCGGCGATCCGGCGGCCGTGCTGCGGACGGTGCTCAAGGCGCGCGACCTCACCGGCAGCTTCGACAAACCGCGCTACGTCACGTTCACCGAAGAGCTGTGCGCGCATTCCCGCTCGCAGCTGGTCGGCTGCCGCCGCTGCCTCGACCTCTGCCCGACCGGCGCGATCACGCCCAATGGCGATCACGTGGCGATCGACGCCCATATCTGCGCCGGCTGCGGGCAATGCGCCGCCGCCTGCCCGACCGGCGCCGCCGCCTATGCCCTTCCGTCCTCGGACGCGCTGCTGCGCAAACTGCGCACGCTGCTCGGCGCCTACCGGGAAGCCGGCGGCAGGCAGCCACAGATCTTGTTCCACGACGGCGAACAGGGCATGCCGCTGATCGACGCACTGGCGCGCTACGGCGACGGACTGCCGGCCAACGTGCTGCCGGTGCAGGTCAACGAGATCACGCAGATCGGGCTGGAAGCGGTGGCCGGCGCCTTCGCCTACGGCGCCACGGCGGTAAGGTTTCTTACCCGCTCCAAACCGCGCCACGACCTGACCGGCCTGCACAGGACCGTCGCGCTGGCCGAGCCCGTCCTCGCCGGCCTCGGGCTTGCCGGTCCCCGCGTCGCCACCATCGAGACCGACGATCCCGACGCGCTGGGCGCCGAACTGCGTACCATCGAGGCGATGGACGGCGTCGCCAGGCCCGCCACGTTCTCCGCGGTCGGCGACAAGCGCGAGGTGGTGCGGCTTGCCCTGCGCGAGCTGCACGGCGTGGCGCCGGCACCGGTTGACGTGGTTGCGCTGCCCGAGGGCGCGCCGTTTGGCACCGTCGAGGTGAACGTCGAGGGCTGCACGCTGTGCCTGTCCTGCGTGTCGGCCTGCCCGACCGGTGCGCTGTCCGACAATCCCGACCAGCCGATGCTGCGTTTCGCCGAGGACGCCTGCGTGCAATGCGGGCTGTGCAAGACGACCTGTCCGGAAAAGGTGATCAGCCTGAAGCCGCAGATCGACTTCCGCGCCGCCACGGCGGAGAAGCGCGTGATCAAGCAGGAAGAGCCCTACCTCTGCATCAGCTGCGGCAAGCCGTTCGGCGTCAAGAGCTCGGTCGAGCGGGTGATCGCCAGCCTGGAAGGCCGCCACTGGATGTTCAAGGATTCCAAGAAGCGGCTCGACGTCATCCGCATGTGCGCCGACTGCCGCGTCAATGCGATGGCGGCGGAAAACTTCGATCCCTTCGCCGGGCCGCAGCGACCGACGGTGCGCACGACCGAGGATTACCTGCGCGAACGCGAGGCCAAGGGCGAGGGCTGACTACTTTTCTTTCGTTGCCCTGGCGAGAAAATCGACCAGCGCCTGCCGGTCCTCGGCCGAACCGATTTTCTGCTCGGGCATCTTGGTGCCGGGCGTGTATTGCATCGGCCCGACCTCGAACATCCTGGCCACCGTCTCCCTGGACCAGACGATGTCCATCTTCTTCAGCGCGTCGGAATAATTGTAGCCGGGCAGGCTCGCGATCTTGCGGCCGAAAATCCCGGCGAGGCTCGGACCGGCCTTGTTGCCCTCGTCCTGCGTCAGCGTGTGGCAGGCAACGCAGGCGCGGAACACGTCGGCGCCGTGATCGCCCGCATATTTCGCCAGCGGGTCGGCCGGCGTTCCCATCACCGTCTCGCCGATCGGATCGCCGCTCACCGCGTCCCAGCGGCGGATCATGCGGTCGGTGCCGCCCGTAAGCAGCGTGCTGCTGTCCGGGAAGAACGCCGCCGACCAGACCGGCAGGCCGGGACCGATTAGCGTGTGGTCGAGCTTGCGGGCCTTGCGCTCGATTACCGCCACCGAGCCGCGGATGCCGGCGGCGGCGACGAGCTTGCCGTCGCGCGACAGCGCAATGGTGATGACGGGAATCTTCGAGGCTTCGACCTTCGCCTGCATCTCGCCCCGCGGCGACAGGAAATAGACATTGCCGTCGGCGCCT
>CAZUDR010000359.1:0-4180 GCA_964618715.1 uncultured Undibacter sp.
CTACCGCTGCGTCAAGCCGCCGCCTCCCCGCATCAGCTGCGACGGCGGCCGGGTGCGCCGCGGCGACTGCATCTGCCCGAGGGGCACCGATCGACGGCAGGTGGGTCCCAACGCCTACCGCTGCGTCGAGCCGCCGCCTCCCCGCATCAGCTGCGACGGCGGCCGGGTGAGCCGCGGCGACTGCATCTGCCCGCGGGGCACCGATCGACGGCAGGTGGGTCCCAACGCCTACCGCTGCGTCAAGCCGCCGCCTCCCCGCATCAGCTGCGACGGCGGCCGGGTGAGCCGCGGCCGCTGCGTCTGCCCGAGGGGCACCGATCGACGGCAGGTGGGCGCCAACGCATACCGCTGCGTCAAGCCGCCGCCTCCCCGCATCACTTGCGCCGGCGGGCGCGTGTTGCGCGGCAGGTGCATCTGCCCGAGGGGAACCGTCCGGCAGCAAATGGGAGCCAACGCTTACAAGTGCGCGCGCAAATTGCAGTAACGGTCGCCTCCGACGCTGCGATAGCCGGCTGCCTGTCCGTCCGGTAGCAGCGATCAGGCGACGGTTTCCGGAGTCCGATTTGAGCACGGGCCGGATATCCCCTCCCGGCCCTAGTCCCCCGGATCGCCCGCCACTTCCGCGCCCACATAGGCAATGCGCAGCATGTTGGTCGCGCCCGGCGTGCCGAACGGCACGCCGGCGACCACGATCACCCGCTGGCCGGGCTTGGCGAAGCCTTCCCTGAAGGCGATGCGGCAGGCGCGGTCGACCATGTCGTCCTGGTCGCGCGCGTCCTCGGTGACCACGCTGTGCACGCCCCAGACCACCGCCAGCCGCCGGGCCGCCGCCACGTTCGGCGACAGCGCCAGGATCGGCGGCCGCGGCCGCTCGCGCGCGACGCGCAGGCCGGTCGAGCCCGACGACGTCCAGCAGATCACCGCGGCCAGATCCAGCGTGTCGGCGATGTGGCGCGCGGCGTCGGCGATGGCGTCGGCGCCGGTCGCCTCCGGTTCGGAGCGCTGCGCATCGATGATGCCGCGATAGATCGGCTCGCTTTCCACCTCCTCGGCGATGCTGTTCATGGTCGCCACCGCCTCGACCGGGAATTTGCCGGCGGCCGATTCCGCCGACAGCATCACCGCGTCGGCGCCCTCGAAGATGGCGGTGGCCACGTCGGACACCTCGGCGCGCGTCGGCACCGGCGAGCTGATCATCGATTCCAGCATCTGCGTCGCCACCACCACCGGCTTGCCGGTGGCGCGGCCCATGCGTGTCATCATCTTCTGTACGCCGGGCACCTTCTCCAGCGGCATCTCCACGCCGAGATCGCCGCGCGCCACCATCAGCGCGTCGGCGTGATCCATGATCTCGGACAGCCGGTTCACCGCCTGCGGCTTCTCGATCTTGGCCATGACCGCGGCGCGTCCGCGCGTCACCTTCTTGGCCTCGGCAATGTCCTCCGGCCGCTGGATGAACGACAGCGCCACCCAGTCGATGCCCGTCTCCAGCGCGGCGTCGAGATCGGAGCGGTCCTTCTCGGCCAGCGCGGAAAACGGGATCGTCGTCTCCGGCAGGCTGACGCCCTTGCGGTCGGACAGTTTGCCGGTGACGTCGACGCGGGTGACGATGCGATGGCGATCGGCTGCGGTGACGGTGAGCCGCACCTTGCCGTCGTCGATCAGCAGCGTGTGGCCGGGCTCGACCGCGGCGAAAATTTCCGGATGCGCGAGATATACGCGTTCCGTGTTGCCCGGGGACGGGTCGTTGTCGAGCACGAATTCATCGCCTGCCTTGACCTCCGCCGAGCCGCCCGCGAACGTGCCAAGCCGCAGCTTCGGTCCCTGCAGGTCGACCAGGATGCCGATCGGCCGTCCGGTGTCGCGCTCGATGCCGCGGATGATTCCGACCAGTTCGCGCATGCGGTCGTGGCTGGTGTGGCTCATATTGATGCGGAAGACGTCGGCACCGGCGTCGAACAGTTGCGCGATGGTAGCCCGGTCGGACGAGGCCGGTCCCAGCGTGGCGACGATCTTGGCGCGGCGCAGGCGTCTCATTTCTTGCCGTCCTCGGCTGGAGGCGGCTGGGCCGCAGGCGGGGTGGCGTCCGGCGCGGTGGGATCCGGCGGACTGGTCTCCGTCGGCGGACGCACCGGCCCGAGCGGCAACAGCGGACGGTCGGGGGTCTGTTCCGGCGTATCGGTGAGCTGCACCGTCCACGAGCGTTGCTCGCCGGTGTCGACCTCGAAAAATCCGGTGCGGTCAAAGCCGCGTGCCAGGCAGTTGTCGGTGCCGCGAATGGTGAACTCCTTCTCGCGCGAGCACATGAAGGCCTGGCCGGACCACTCGCCGCCGCGGTCATAGTCGACCGCGTAGATGTAATAGTAACGCGCCACCAGTGCGCCGCGCAGCAGGGTTTCACAGGTGCGCGCCGGCACGTTCCACCAGCCTTCGGTGATCCAGCCGTCGCCGTCCTTGTAGCCGAGCGCGACGCCGACCCGGCTGCCGGTGTTGTTGCAGAGGCGGAAATCCGCCTGCGCGGCTGTCGCCGACGCCGCCAGCAGCACGAGCGCCACCGCCATGGAGCGCGCCAGGATGCGGGTCGTGCAGCGCCAGGCAATGATGGACGGCAATGCGGTCACGATGTCGTTGGTTTTCCGACTCAAATTGGTTTTGGCGTGATCGATCACGGCCTGTCAACGACGATGGCGCGGAAGTCGTTCACGTTGGTGAAGGTCGGCCCGGGCTCGACGAGGTCACCCAAGCTGCGGAAGAAGCTGGTGGAATCGTTGTCGGCGAGAAAGGCGGCGGGATCGGGGCCCTGCGCCCTGGCCCGCGCCGCGGTCTCGCCGTCGACGAGGGCGCCGGCGGGGTCGGCGGCGCTGCCGGTGCCACCGTCGGTGCCGTCGGTGTCGGCGGCAACGGCGGCAACACCGGCAACGCCGTCAAGCGCGATGGCCAGCGCCAGCGCGTACTCCTGGTTGGGGCCGCCGCGGCCCTGGCCGCGAATGGTCACCGTCAGCTCGCCGCCGGACAGGATCACCGCGCGGGCGCCCTGCGCGCGCAGCTTGCGTGCGAGGCCGGCGTGCGCCTGTGCCACCTCGCGCGCCTCGCCTTCGACGCGGTCGCCGAGATTGACGCAGTCATAGCCGGCCTTGCGCACCATGGCTTCGGCGGCGGCCAGCGCATCGGCCGGCCGTGCCGCCAGCAGGAACGTGCTGCCGTCGAACACGGCATCGCCTGGCTTCGGTGTCTCGTTGCGCGCATCGCCGAGCGCGCGTGTGATGCTGTCGGGGACATCGAGTTTGTACCTGGCGAGAATGGCGCGGGCGTCGGCGAGCGTGGTCGGGTCGGGCACCGTCGGTCCCGAGCCGATGGCGGACGGGTCGTCGCCGGGCACGTCGGAGATGGCGATGGTGACGAGCCCGGCCGGTCGGGCCTGTTCGGCCAGACGGCCGCCCTTGATCCGCGACAGGTGTTTGCGCACGCAGTTGATCTCGCTGATGGTCGCCCCCGAACGCAGCAGCGCGCGGGTGACCGATTGTTTGTCGTCGAATGAAATCCCGTCTGCCGGCGCGATCCAGTTGGCCGAGGCGCCGCCGGACATGAGCACGAGGACCAGATCGTTGGGTCCCCCACTATCGGCCAGGCGAAGCGCCTCGCCGGCGGCCCGTAGGCTGGCGGCATCGGGCAGCGGATGTCCGGCCTCGATCATTTCGACCGCGCGCGTCGGCCTCCCGTAGCCGTGCCGGGCTACCGCGACGCCGGAAAATCGTTTGGGATCAAACCTCAGCCGGTCGAGATAGAATTCTTCTGCGATCTCCGCCATGGCGCCAGCAGCCTTGCCGGCGGCAAGCAGGATCAGTTGTCCCTGTGGAGGTTGCGGCAACAGCGGCGGCAGACAGGTCACCGGATGTGCAGCTTCTACCGCAGTGCGATAGAGGTCTGCGAGAAATGCGCGCAGGGAGGCGGTCATTGTTCAACCTTAGCTGCACAAGCCAGCGGAAATCTGCCTATAATTATTCGCATTCGAACCTTGTCCCCGCCGCGGTTGCGCGGCCGGTGGCCAACAATGTGCGGGCCAACCGCGCCTGAAATAACAACCGGCTCTCGAGGGAGAGAAACACGATGGCCATTTCATTCACAATCAATGGCAAGGCAGCCAGTGTCGAGGCCGAACCCGACACGCCGCTGCTTTGGG
>CAZUDR010000360.1:0-4161 GCA_964618715.1 uncultured Undibacter sp.
CCGCATATTTCATCGTTCCGATCGCCTTCGCGGCGGCAACGCTCGTTGGGGCGCTGCGCTTCGTCTCCGCTGTCCTGGGTGAACGCGTTCCGCTCGAAGTCCGCGAAATGGTGGGCGTAACGGAACGGGTCACCGTGCATGACGGATCGCTGATCGTGGCCGACGAGGAGACCGTCGGCGGCGCGGCCACCCAGCCGGTGTCGCCGCTGGTGTCCATGCTCGGCCTTCCGGCGGAGGCCGCGATCGACGTGTTCAACGACGAAAACGGACATACCTACTGGGAGCGCAGCGACCGCTTCGACATGGCGCTTGACCTGACCGCCGGCCGCGCCGGCCTCGCCGCCCTCGCCGAGGCGATGCGGCGCTGGATCGCGCACCTGCTCGGCGTCGCGGTGACGATCGAGCCGCTCACCGAGATGCGCGACGTCAATCTGCGCTGGTATGTCGGACTTGATGCGGACGGGACCCGCATCGGTGACCAGTTGTGGAACGGCGAGGAGGTCGACGAAGCGGCCATGGGCCGCGTCGTCGGCCTGTTCCGGCTCGCCTTCGCCGATCCGGAGGTCATGAGCGACAAGGTCCGGGGCGAGCCGGTCTACCTGATCCTGGCGATGACGCCCGACAACCTGATCCGCATGAAGCCGCAGAACCTGGTCACCGGACTGCCGATCCGCCATCTGGAGACCGTTGCATGATTAACCGGCTTTTGCGGGGTGAGACCCGGCCCGGCGCGGCCCGGTTGACCGCCCTCGCGTGACCGCCAATTATCCGAACATGAGCAAGGACATGCGAGACCCGGGGCTGACCGAGGCCATTCGCGCCATTGGCGGCGTGAGCGAGCTCGCACGCAAGCTCGGCATCTCGCAGCCGTCGGTGTCGAACTGGACGCGCGTGCCGGCCGAGCGGGTGATCGCGGTCGAGCTGGCGACCGGTGTCGACCGCAGCGTGCTGCGACCGGATCTCTATGGCGCGCAGGGCGGCGGCGACGCCGACGAGATCGATGCCGCGCGCGCGCAGGAATATGCGTTGATCGGCGCGCTGCTGCTGCGCGCGCCGGACGCGAAACTGCTAACGAGCCTGGCCGAGCTGAGCGGCGACGACAGCCCGCTCGGGCTTGCCCATACGGCGCTTGGCGAGGCCGCGCGGCAGACCACGGCGGAGGCGGCCGAACGCGAATATTTCGACCTGTTTATCGGACTCGGCCGCGGCGAACTGCTGCCCTATGCGTCGTACTACCTGACCGGCTTTCTGCAGGAGCGGCCGCTGGCGCGGTTGCGCGAGGATCTCATCGGCATGGGCATCGCCCGCGCCGAAGGCGTGGTCGAGCCGGAGGATCACGCCGGCATTCTGTGCGAGATCATGGCAGGAATTGCCGGCGGCCGGCTGCCGGCGCCGAAAGGCTCGGACCAGATCATTTTCGAGCGCCACATGGCACCATGGATCGGCCGTTTCTTCATGGATCTGGAACGTGCCGAAGGCGCGAACTTTTACCGGCGGGTCGGCTCGGCCGGCCGCGTCTTCATGGATATCGAGGCAGAGGCCTTCGATTTGCCAGGGTGATGCGCTAATGTACCGGGAACCTGGAGGAGGAACCGCGATGAAGCATGATGACCGCAGCACGTTGGGGCGCCGCGAATTCCTGCGCAGCATGGGTCTCGGGACCGCCGGTCTGGCCGTCGCAGTCACTGCGGCCGTGCCGCTTGCCACTGAGGCAGAGGCAGCCGAATCCATGGAAGAGGCAAAGAAGGCCCGGTACAACCCCGAGTCCGAAGACGTGAAGAACTACTATCGGGTCAACGGTTACTGACCGCCGGGCCCATTGCGCCTGATGATCGGCACCAGCCCCGCCATCGGCGGAGGCCTTGGCACGGGAGCAGCTGAATGTCGGCCGATGCCGTGATGCCGCTCGGCGTCGTCATCGAGCGGCGCGCAACCCAGCATCAATGGCGGGACGATCTGTGGCGGCCGGTCGGCGTGCTGCCTCCGGCCACCGGCGCCCGCGGCAAGCTGCTGGCCCAGGGCGATGACTGGGCCCAGTTTCACGGTGGTACCCTCAATCTCGAACTGTTCCGTGGCGAGACCGAAGGCTACCGCACCAACCTGTCGCAGGAGGTGCCGATGGTCTACGTCGTGCTGCGCAGGAGCGAGGGCAGCGAGGGCCTTGATTTCGAGCCCTTCATGATCACCGCCTGTCCCTACGAGGCGATGGCCTACACCGAGGACAACGACGATTTTGTCGAGGGCGTGCCGATGCCGCCCGACGTGATCGAATGGCTGCGCGAGTTTGTCGAAGTGCACCACGTCGATACGCCGTTCGTGAAACGCAAGAACCGGCGCAAGGATGAACAGGCCGGCCGGCCGCCGCCAATCGCCGGATCGAGAGGTCTTTCGTGAGCGACGAACCGAACCGGCTGTCGCGGTGGTCGCAGCGCAAGCTGGCAGCGCGCCGCGGCGAAGCGGTATCTGACGAGGTGCCGTCCGTCACAGGCGACGCTTCGCTCGAGCAGAATGTGACTGCACCGCCGGATACGACGGTGGACAAGACCGCGCCGGAATTGCCGTCGGTCGACGACCTCACCGCTGAATCCGACTTCACGGTTTTTCTTCGTAAGGGTGTTCCTGACGCACTGACGCGCGCTGCCTTGCGCAGGCTGTGGACCAGCGATCCGGTGCTCGCCAATCTCGACGGGCTCAACGATTACGACGAGGTGTACAACGCGGTGCAGCCGGCGTTCACGCTAGCGCAGACCAGCTATCGCCCGGGCAAGGGTTATGTCGACGAGGTCGAGGAAGGACTCGATGAGAGCGAACAATTGCCTGTCGGCGAGGGCGGCGAGCGTACCGAATCGCGGGACGTCGCCGCGGCGCCCGATGCCGAAAAAACAGGCGATGATGTGCTGGGCAATAGTGACGCAGACGGTGCACAACCCCGCGATGCGCCGCGACAAGTCGCTACCGTGATGCCTTCAACCGGTGCGGACGACACGGCGCAAGATTCGGACAAGTAACCCGATTTTCAGTTTATGCTGCGAAGCAGCATGAATTGCTGCAATAGCGAAGAACAATAAATTGCGCGCGACCGCGAAATCGATTGTGCCGCCATAGGGCGGCGCTATACTTTTGCATTAGTCTAATTGCAGGGCAGAACCCCGCGAATAAGGCCGCAAACGGCCAAGGGGAGGTAGATGACTTCCGGGAATTCCGTGCCTTCAGGGCGCATGCGCGCGACGGCGTCTGCCGGCGGGCGTTGCGGTGTGACCCGGATACCATTCCATCAAAGCGTCGCCGCGCGTTGCACGCCGCGGCTCACCACCCATTCGCCTGCGTGGCACGCCTGACAGGGTCGCCACGTCAAAGGACCATCGGAGGACTGACAATGCGCAGAGAGAAAGAAAGATCGGGACAGATCGATCGCCGTCGTCTTCTGAAAGGAGCGGGCCTCGCCATCGGTGCAGCGGGCGCAACGTCCGCAGTCGGCGCCGGCCCTGCCGTCGCCGCAACAAACGAGAGCAAGCCGCAGCAGCAGGCGGGCTATCGCGAAACCGAGCTGGTCAAGACCTACTACCGGTCCGCCCGCTTCTAGCCGCCACTCATTAGACGATCGCCGCCCCGAGGGGCCGAGCGGATCCGACTTCAGGAGGGAAGACATGCTCACCAGGAAATCCAGCGGCACCGCAAGGGCCACGCGACTGAAGCAAGCCTTGGCGCCGGTCGCCGGCAGCCCGATCGACCGTCGTACCTTCCTCGCCCGCTCGGGTCTGCTCACCGGCGGCGTCGCACTGGCAACGGTGTTGCCGGCCGGCGCGGTGCGCAAGGCCGATGCGGCCACGACCGGGCCACTCGTCTCCGGCGCGACACGGGTCAAGTCGGTGTGCACGCACTGCTCCGTCGGCTGCACCGTGATCGCCGAAGTGAAGAACGGCATCTGGGTCGGCCAGGAGCCCGGCTGGGACAGCCCGTTCAACATGGGCTCGCACTGCGCCAAGGGCGCCTCGGTGCGCGAACATGCGCACAACGAGCGCCGCCTGAAATATCCAATGAAGCTGGAAGGCGGCAATTGGAAGCGCGTCTCCTGGGAGCAGGCGATCAACGAGATCGGCGACAAGATGCTGGAGATCCGTAAGGCATCGGGTCCCGATTCGGTCTACTGGCTGGGCTCCG
>CAZUDR010000361.1:0-4161 GCA_964618715.1 uncultured Undibacter sp.
ACACCGAATTCAGCCCCGCCGCGCCGCCGCCGCCGCCCAGCACTGCCTTACCCGGATCGATGCCCTGGTTGACTGTGATGTCGGCAATCGCCTGCACCATGTTCTCCGTCACCACCGAGACGATGGCCGCAGCCGCCTCCTTTAGGGGCACGCCGAGCGGTTTTGCCACCTTCTCCTCGATTGCTCGTGTGGCCGCCTTCATGTCGAGTTGCATCGTGCCGCCGAGAAAATAGCCGGCATCGACATAACCGAGCACCAGGCATGCATCGGTCAGCGTCGCCTCCGCGCCGCCGGCCCCGTAGCAGGCCGGCCCCGGCACGGCGCCGGCGCTGCGCGGGCCGACATGCAGCAGCCCGCCAGGATCGACCCAGGCGATCGAACCGCCGCCGGCGCCGACGCTCCTGGTGTCGATGGAGGGAAAGCCGGTCATGTGGCCGCGGAAGGGCTGGCCGATCCAGGTCTCCTTGGTGAGCGGGATGCGGCCTCCGCGCACCAGCGAGACGTCATAAGTGGTGCCGCCGGTATCGGCGATGATGACATTGTCGGTTTTACTGTCGAGGCCGGCGTAGTGGCGCCCGGCGATCGGCGCCATGGAGGGGCCGGAATTGATGGCGTGGATCGGCTTTTCGGCAAGGTCGGCGGCATCCAGCATGCCGCCTTGGGAAGTCAGCACCAGGGTGCGGCCGGGAAAGCCGGCCTCGGCAAGCCTTTGCGTCAGCCCGCCAAGGTATTTGCCCATCAGGGGTTTGAGCGAGGCGTCGATGGCGGCGGCCGAGGCGCGGCGGTACTCCCTGAGCGCCGGATTGAGCCGGTGCGACAACGTAAACGGCACCCCCGGCAGATGCTCGGCCAAAAGCTCGCCGACGCGCAGCTCGTGGTCCGGGTTGTAGATGGACCAGAGAAAGCAGACGGCGACCGCCTCCGCCTTTGCGGCCTTGAGTTGCTCGATGATATCCAGCACCGCTTTTTCATCAAGCGGCGTGTGCACCCTGCCGGAGCTGGCGACGCGCTCGGGCACCTCGAAGGTCAGCGCGCGCGGGATATAGGGCTCGGGATATGGGGCTACGAAATTGAAAGGCTCGGTGCGGCCGCCCTCGCGCAGCACCAGGATGTCGGGATGGCCGGCGGTGGTGAGGAAGGCGGTGCGCGCCGTACTGCCGGTGATGATGGCGTTGATCGCATGGGTGGTGCCATGCACCAGCATGTCGCTGCGCCCAAGCAGCTCTTCAAGGCCGCAGCCGAAATCGTCAGCCGCCAACTCCAGCGCGTCTAGCACGCCCTTGACCGGATCTTCCGGCGTGGTGGCAGCCTTGTACATGCGCAAGGCCCCGTCCTCATCCTCGACGATCAGGTCGGTGAACGTCCCTCCGGTATCGCACGCAAACCGCATCTGGCCCCGCCATGTGCAGACCGCGAGTTCGTGCTCGTCTTCCGCCGGCGGCCTGCACGATCATTTAAACGCGGCGGCCTTGGCCGAGTCCAGCGAGTTGAAACGCGGCACTGTTCTTATCCTTCGAGACGCGCTTCTCGGAATTATCCTGTCGGCGGCTGAGGATGGTGCTCGACCGGGCCTGCCCCGTCGGAGCTGCCGCAACACGAGATCTCGGCTTCCATCGCAGCGCGGGCAGCAGAATAGATGGATGAACTTCCAAAGATCAGCCAAAGCTGCTGCACTGCGGTTCGTTCCTGGGCGCTTGACGAGAACCTATCCTCGAAGCCTAGGATGGTAATCGGTCTGACCGGCCGCCAATGGTCTGGGAGGTTATGTAAATGATCCGCGTGGCGTTCGATATTGGTGGCACATTTACAGATTTTGTTCTTCACAACAGCACAAACGGCGACACACTTTCGTTGAAAGTGCCGACCACTCCAGTTGATCCCAGCAGGGCCGTTATTGCCAGCTTACAACAGCTCTTGCAATCTGCCGGCGTTGAGGGAGAGAAGATCGATCTAATTCTGCACGCCACCACGGTAGCAACTAATGCTGTACTTGAGCGCAAAGGCGCGCCTACGGGCCTTATTACTACTGAGGGCTTTCGTGATGTGCTGATCATTGGCCGTCAAAAGAGATATGAGACCTACGATCTCTACATCGACAAGGCTAGACCCCTCGTACAGCGGCGTCATATTGCTGAGGTTGTCGAGCGTCTAGCTCCCGACGGTGCCGTTGTGACTCCTCTTGATGATGCCTCAATCGACCGAGCGATTGACGTCATGGTCGCGGCTGACCGCCAAACCATCGCTGTATCACTGTTGCACTCCTATGCCTGTCCTGTGCATGAGCAGCGCGTCCGCGCCAAGATCGCAGCGCGCATGCCTGCAATCTCAGTCTCGCTCTCATCGGAAGTTTCCTCGAAGATCCGCGAGTACGAGCGCACCAGCACAACGGTCACCAATGCCTACGTGAAGCCGCTGGTCGACTGCTACCTTCACAATCTTGAAGAGGCGTTACGCGATCGCGGGTTTAACAAGCAGCTGTTTGTGATGCAATCAAGCGGTGGCCTTACAACGCCAGCTTTGGCGCGTGAGTTTCCCGTTCGCATCATAGAATCTGGCCCGGCGGCGGGAATTCTGATGTCCGCAATTGTAGGCAAATCGGAAGGCAGAGCCGATGTGATCACCTTCGACATGGGTGGCACGACCGCCAAGCTCGGCGCGATTGACGGTGGCAAGCCGGCTGTCATGCCGTCCTTCGAGATCGATCTCGTTCGCTTTAAGAAAAGTAGCGGTTTGCCGATCAACGTTCCCGCACTCGAGATGGTAGAGATCGGCGCGGGCGGCGGCAGCATCGCTCGAGCCAATAAGGGCATGATCGCCGTGGGGCCTGACAGTGCCGGGGCGGATCCTGGCCCCATCTGCTACGGTTTCGGTGGCTCGGAGCCGACCGTAACGGATGCCAACGTAGTACTCGGCTACATATCGCCAAACTGGTTCAACGCGGGAGCTTTACGTCTCGATGTCAACGCTGCTGCCGCGGGTATCAAACGTAAGGTCGGCGATCCGCTGGGCATCTCGACTGAGGCTGCGGCCTGGGGTATCCATCTCATAGCCACGTCCACGATGGAGAACGCACTTCGTCTGGTCTCCGTCGAGCGCGGGCGTGATCCCAGGCGCTATGCCATGGTGGCGTTCGGCGGTGCCGGCCCACTGCATGCTGCACGAATGGCGCGCTCGATCGGTATTCCTACAGTGATAATCCCGTATGGTGCGGGCGTTGGCTCAGCAATTGGCCTGTTGGAGGCCGAACCACGGATCGATGTCACGGTTACCAAGGTGATCCGCTTAGCATTCGATAGCACAAGCGACATTGCGTCAATCTACCGAGTATTGGAGACCCAGGCACTCGCCGGCCTGGAGCGGAGTGGGCAGGTCGGCAAACCGCAGTGGTCGCGCTACGCGCAGATGCGCTACGCAGGCCAAGGCTTCGAGGTGCATGTGGATCTTCCCGTCGATCCTATTGAAGGGACCTACGCGGCGCGTGCTATCGAGGCGTTTAACGCCGCCTATTTGAGGAAGCACCGCTTTTTGGACCCCGAAGGCGTCATTGAAGTCGTCGATTGGTCACTGGTTGGAGCCATTTCTTCTCCGAAAGGGCATACCGGGCTTGGCAACGGTACGGGACACACAACAACGAGAAGTGGCACCCGCCGAGCATGGTTCCCAGAAGCCGGAGGATACGTCGAGACTCTCGTGCTCGACCGCAAGGCTCTTAAAAGCTGCGGCGAAATCAAGGGGCCCGCCATTGTTGAGGATCCTGACAGTACGGCCATCATTTTGCCCGGCGACGTGGCGCGGATGAGTTCAGCAGGCAATATCATGGTCGACATCGCCGCAACGGTGACACGATGACAGACACCACCATCGATCCTGTCACCCTGACAGTAGTGTGGAACTCGTTGATCTCGATCGCGGATGAGCTCGGGGTAACTTTGCGTCACACCGCGTTCTCAGAAGGCGTGCGCGAGGGCGATGATTTCTCCACTGCGATCTTCACACGTGATGCGACTATGATCGCGCAGGGCAATTTCAGCCCTGGTCACCTTGGTTCCATGCCAGCAATGGCGAAGACCGTCCTGAAGTACTTTCCACACGACTCCCTTAGGCCAGGCGACTCCATTTTGGTCAACGATAGTTTCATTGGAGCGGGGCATTTTCCCGACA
>CAZUDR010000362.1:0-4120 GCA_964618715.1 uncultured Undibacter sp.
GCCAGGCAGACGCTGGAGGAATGCATCAAGCACGGCTGCACGCGCATGCGCACCCAGCTCGAGGTCGATCCCGGTATCGGCATGCGCGGCTATGACGCCGTCGAGGCGCTGATCGACGATTACAAATGGGCGATCGACATCGAGATCTGCGTCTTTCCGCAGGAAGGCCTGATCAGCTATCCCGGCACCGACGAGCTTCTGGTCGAGGCATTGAAGCGCGGTGCGAAGCTGATCGGCGGCGCGCCGCGCTACGACAAGGACGGCCCCGGCCAGATCCGGCGCATCTTCGAGCTGGCGCGCGAATTCGACGTCGACATCGACATGCATCTCGACGTCGGCCCCAGCGCCGACGACATGTATATCCATCTCGTGCGCGAGCTGACCGACGAGTACAGGCGCGGGGGCCGTGTGGTGGCCGGGCACATGGCCAAGCTGTCATTGCTGCCGCCCGACGCGATGGCGACGATTGCGCGACAACTTGCCGACAGCGGCGTCGCCGTCACCGTGTTGCCGGCGACCGATCTCTTTCTCATGGGCCGCAACCAGGATCACAGCGTGTGTCGCGGCGTCGCCGACGCCAATGAGCTCTGCCGGCACGGCGTCAGATGCTCGCTCTCCACCAATAATGTGCTCAATCCGGCCACGCCCTATGGCGACTGCTCGCTGATGCGCATCGTCAACCTCTACGCCAATATCCTGCAGGTCGACCGGCCGGCGCAGCTGCGCGAATGTTTCGAGATGCTGACCGACCGCTCCGCGCAGCTGCTCAATTTCAATGATTACGGCTTCGCGGTCGGCAATCCGGCGGACGTTGTGATCCTGAATGCACAAAGCGCGGAACAGGCGGTGGCCGAGATCGCGCAGCCGCTCGCCGCCTTCAAGAACGGCCGGCAGACCATGCGCTGGAACCTGCCGGAACTGTTGCGGCCGCAATAAGATGCCGGAGCGAGAAACGGGAGGCATGCATGATCGGCGACCGCATCTTTTCGGGATTTCCCAAGGAGGAGGAGGTCGGCTACGCGCGCGCGGCTGTCGTCGATGGCTGGGTGTTCGTCTCCGGCACCACCGGCTTCGACGCCGCGACCAAGACGTTTCCGCCCGATGTGGAAACGCAATGCGAGAACTGCTTCCGCAACATCGAGCGCGCCCTGAAGGAAGCTGGTGCCGGTCTCACCGATCTGGTGCGCGTGCTCATCTTTCTGGCCAACGAAAGTGATTTCGAGAAGGTTGCGCCGATCATCCGCAAGCACTGCTACGCGGCGCGGCCGACCAACACCCTGGTGTTCGCCCGCATGGTGCTGCCGGAAATGCTGATCGAGATCGAGGCGACGGCAAAGCTTCCCGGCTAGAGCGGTTTTCCCTTTGGCACCGTCAGTCGTCGTTCGTCACCCGCGGGCTTGTCCCGCGGGTCCCGCTCAGGGACGCAGTGCCCCCCAGGCGAGATGGCCGGGACAAGCCCGGCCATGATGGTTCAACTGGGGTGGAACCCGCGCCAGCGATGGCTTGGCGGGGGGTATCGCCGCCTTAATCCCAGAACGCGAACGTGCGCGTCTCTATGCTCTCGCGCGGCCAGGCGTCGGCCGGCGTATCGGGATCGTCGAATGCCGAATGCGCGGTGAAGCGCGACGCCTTGCTTTCGTCGGAATCGAACACCTTGAACACCAGTGCCTCGTTCCGCTCCATGCGCGGGAACCAGTACCACACATGCTCCGGATTGTGGGCGATGTGGTAGACCTCGGCCGTGCGGTCGCGGTAGCGGCGCTCGACGCGGATGAAGCCGGTCTGCGGGATCGAGCGCCCGTCGCAGATGCCGAGCGGATCGATCACCACCGTGCGGCGGATGGGCCGCCACACCTGGATGATGGCCCAGCGCTTGCGCATGCGCTTCTCCGCTTCCTCGTCGCCGAGAATGTCGCGCAGGCGCTTCGGTGCCGATCGCTCGGTGTAGTCGTTGTGCACGCCCTTGACCGGCGGGCGCGCGTTGGCCGCGGTGCGGCCCTGCTCGTCACCGATGCGGATGGTGTGGTCGAACACATGCACCCGGCTGGCGCCGGAATATTTCCTGATCAGCGCCTCGCATTCCGGATCGTAGACGCGTTTGCGCTCGTCCTCGCTGGTGAAGTCCTTCACCTTCGCCTCGTGGGTGACGAACACAAATCCGTGCGTGTCGAGACCAAACGTCTCGCGCAGCGGCCGGCCGTTGCGGATATCCATCACGTGCTGCTCGTACTGCGGCGGATTTGCCTTGTGCTCCTCCTCCGGCCAGTCGATGTAGTTCACCGGCGGCGTGCCGGTGTCGATGATGTAGTTCATCCGGGCCTTGATGGTGTCGGCGACAGGCTTTTCGGCCACGAGGGACATGGGACATCTCCGGCTTGCTTTCGCCGCCCTTCATATCGGATTTTGATCCACTCGTCATTGGCGCGCGCTGCCCGGACCCGAGCCGGCGAGACCGGAGTCACAGAAGAGACCGCCGGCAGGACGTGCCGGCGGTTCGAGTCGGGGGAGGTTTGGTCCGGAGGCCGGGCGATCACCGCTTGGTGATGACCACCTCGAGGTATTCGCTCGGCACCACCATGGTGCCGTCGTCGGCCGTGTTCATGCGTTCGATGAGCGCGACCATATCGTCGTGCAGTCCCCGCTGCTTGTCGGCATCGAGCGCACCAAATGCCTTCAGCATCGGACCGTAATAGGTCTTGAAAAACTCGACGAAGTGTTCGGCCGAGCGGTAGCGGAAGTTGAAATTGCGCGGCTCGACGGCAATCGCAGCTGCGCCCGATCCGAACATTTCGACCAGCCGGGCACGCGTGCCCCACAGCGCCGGCGACCTGGCGCCGGCCGGCGGCGGCAGGTACTTGCCCAGCGTCTTGAACACCTGACCGATGAAGCCTTCCGGCGTCCAGTTGGCGAGGCCGATCTTGCCGCCCGGCTTGCACACGCGCATGAGTTCGGTTGCCGCCTTGTCCTGGTCCGGCGTGAACATCACGCCGAAGGTCGATACCACCGCGTCGAACGAATTGTCGACGAAGGGCAGCGCTTCCGCATCGGCTTCCCTGAAGTCGATGTTGGGCAGTCCGTCGGCGACGGCGCGCGCGCGGCCGTTCTCCAGCAGGTTCGGTGCGTAGTCGGTGGACGTCACCTCGCACCAGCGGCGCGCCGCGGCCAGCGTGATGTTGCCGTTGCCGGCGGCGACGTCGAGCACGCTCTGCCCGCTGCGCAGGTCAAGCGCCTCGGCGAGCGTCTCGCCGACGATATTCAGCGTCATGCCGATCAGACCGTAGTTGCCGGCCGACCAGGCGGCCTGCTGCTTGGTCTTGAGGGCGGTCAGGTCGGGCTGCACGGGCTGCCCGGCGGGGCGGGCTTTGACGGAAGTGGCGGCGGTCATGGTCATTCTCCTATTGGGTTGTGTTTGCTACTGTTTCCGCGGGTGGCGGGCCCTTCGCCCGCTTCAACCGTGGCTTTGACGCTAGCGGGCGCCCGTGGGGTCGACCGTGGGAAACGACATGGAAATGGCTGTGGAATCGGACGGTCCTTCCCGGCGGGGCGTGCAGATGCGCCTGCTCGGGCCCATGACCCTCAGCCGTGACGGCGCCGCGTTGCCGATGCCGTCTTCGCGCAAGGTGCGCGCTCTGGTCGCCTATCTGGCGATGGCACCGCAGGCCGTGGCGCGCACCCATCTTTGCGAGTTGCTGTGGGATGTCCCCAACGATCCGCGCGGCGAATTGCGCTGGTGCCTCAGCAAGGCACGGGGTGTGCTCGACGAACCGGGCCGGCGTCTTGTCGGGGCGCAGGGCGACACCGTCACGCTCGACCTGTCGGATTGCTTCGTCGATGCCCTTGAGATCGCGCACGCGACACAGGCCGGATTCGACGCTTTCGACACGGACCGCTTGCGCTCGCTTGCGGCGCTTTTCAGCGGTGATTTTCTCGAAGGGCTCGAGATCGACCGCGCGCCGGGTTTCTACGGCTGGCTGACCGCGCAGCGCCGCCGTTTCCGTGGCGCCCATACCGCATTGCTGGAGCACCTTGTCGGCCGCGTATCGGGCGACGAGGCGCTGGGCTATCTCGACAGCTGGTACCGGCTTGCGCCGTACGACCTGCGCGTTCACGAAATGCTGCT
>CAZUDR010000363.1:0-4094 GCA_964618715.1 uncultured Undibacter sp.
GAGCGTGAAAGCGCCGACGCCGGGAGCGGCGGCCGGGGCGGTCTCGACCGTGTCCACGCCCCTCAGCTTTGTACCCTGCGGCGCCGTCAGCGTTGTAGCCGGGGGCGCACTCGGCGGCGCCGAGGCGGTCTTGAACTGTGCCTGCTGGGGTTCGATCAACACAAGATTCGCGATTACCCCCGCTTGCACCACCAGGACGACCGCGGCCGCGCTCGCCGACCAGGCCAGTTTGCGCGGCGTCAGCCCGGCGAAGAATTCGGAGACGCGCGCGCCCAGGTTGAGCGAGGGAGTTGCGCGCCGTTTTGGCTCGGCGTCGATCTGCGCGAACAGCTTCTCCATCGCGCGCGCCGACGGCGCGCCCAGCGTCTCGTTGAGACGGATGGTCTCGCCCAGCTCCTCGCGCACCAGCGCGTAGCGCCGTGCGAGCTCGGGATCGCCGGCCAGCGCGTCGTCGACGCGTTGGCTGTCGCGGCGGCTGAGCGTGCCCGCGGCGTGCCAGGGCAGCAGCGCCTCGATCTCGTCGATCTCGTCGCGCCCGGGCGCGTCTTTGGTCGTATTCATGGCCAACCTCTATCTATTCCCTGCTCCTTGAGGAGCTCCGACAGTTTCTTGCGCGCGTAGAACATGCGCGTTTTCACGGTCGCCTCCGGGATGCCGGTGATCTCTGCCACCTCTTCCACCGATTTCTCGTGGTAGTAGACGAGATCGATGACTTCCCGGTGCTCCGCACTGAGCGACGTCAGGCATTGCCGCAAGACCTCGCCCTTGTCCTTCTTCGCCAGAGCCGTCTCGGGATCGTCTGCCTGATCCTCGATCTGCTCCGCCGCTTCATCGTCCAGTTCATCGTCCGTGCGGCGCCGCAGCACCGACAGGGCCTTGAAGCGGGCGATACTCAACATCCAGGTCGAGACGGCGGAGCGGCCCTCGAACTTTCCGGCTTGCCGCCAGACGTCGAGGAAGACCTCGCTGATCAGATCCTCCGCCGTTGCCTCGTTACGCACCAGCCGCAGCACGAACCGGTAGACGCGGACATGGTGGCGCGCGAACAGCACCTGCATGGCGAGCCGGTCACCGTCCGCGATCCTCGCAATCAGAACCTCGTCCGAAGTCGTCTGCATCGGTTCTGGCAATCGGCTCGTGGGTAGGTCGCAGCGAACGGCGACCAGGTTCACATAAAATCGAAGAAAATCGGCCCCCGGGGCCACGGCGGCGCGGCCTCGCGGCTAGGTTGCCCTTTTCCGCTTCCGGTGGGCAAGCGCCGGCGTTGGACGGGCCATAAGGCCATCTTTTCGGCCGGACAACGCCTTCGCGGCCTGACCCTGCCGTGCCGGTCAGAAATACCGCCGGTCCGCTTTGAACCTTTTCCGGGGCGGGCGCGACTCAGGGCCCAGGATGTGAAATCCGCGCATCCCCTAACCCCCTGGAGAAAGTGACCATGATCCGCAAGTTTGTTGTCGTCCTTGGCGCCACCGCCGTCATCGCGGGTGCCGCGCTGGCTCCGACCGCTGCCGCCGCCGGCTGGAAGCACAAGCATAACCACCACGGCTGGCACGGCGGCATCAGCATCTATACGCCGGCCTATTACGACGGCCCGTACTGCTACCGCACCAAGCGCTTTGTGCTGACCAGGTGGGGCTACCGCCTGCGCCGCATCACCGTGTGCGAATAAGCACGCCCGCAATGGCCTGCGCTTGACCTCGGCTTCGCCTCGGCGGGGCCGGGGTTCGCTGTGTTCCTGACATGCATCGATCCGGATCGACGCCCTCGCGCAAATCACGACAATGGCGTGACCGCCCCATTGGCGCCGTAATCAACTTGTGATCGCCGGCGCGCACTCGCACAAATCAGCGAGTTCTGCTACTTGGAACGCGGCCCGATGTGGCGCGTGGTCGGGGCAGTGGGCGCCTGGCGGTCCGGAGGAGGAATGCTCGAGCGAACGCGCGCGGTGGTGCGCTTTTTCCGGGACAAGGTCGGCTGGCACCGGGTCGGCATGCTGCTCAGCCTCACCATCATCACGGTGGCTGTGGTGGTGCTCGTGCACATGCTGCGCGACATCAAGGTCCACGAGGTGGTCATCGCGCTGAAGCATACCGAATGGCACAGTATCGCCCTGGCCGCCGTGTTCGTGGCGCTCGGCTATTGGACGCTCACCTTCTACGACTGGTTTGCCCTGCGCACCATCGGCCGCCACGGCATCCCCTACCGCATCGCTGCGCTGGCCGGCTTCACAAGCTATTCCGTCGGCCACAACATCGGCGCGACCGTGTTTACCGGCGGCGCCGTGCGCTACCGGATCTATTCCGCTCACGGTCTCGATGCCGTGGATGTGGCCAAGATCTGCTTCATCGCCGGCCTCACATTCTGGCTCGGCAATGCCACCGTGCTCGGTCTCGGAGTCGCGCTGGAGCCGCATGCCGCGCAGCCTATCGATCAACTCCCGCCGTGGCTCAACCGTGCGCTTGCGCTCGTCACCCTGATGATCCTTGCGTCCTATGTCTGCTGGGTCTGGGCCGCGCCGCGCGCCATCGGCAAGGGCGAGTGGAAGGTGCAGCTGCCGAGCGGTCCGTCGACGCTGGTGCAGATCTGCATCGGCATCCTCGACCTCACCTGCTGCGCGCTCGCGATGTACATGCTGCTGCCGGACGAGCCCAACGTCGGATTGCTGACTCTGCTGGTGGTCTTTGTGTCGGCGACGCTGCTCGGCTTTGCCAGTCACGCACCCGGCGGGCTCGGCGTCTTTGACGCCGCCATGCTGGTGGCCCTGTGGGAATTCGACAAGGAGGACCTGGTGGCGGGGCTGCTCCTGTTTCGTCTGCTCTATTACATTGCGCCCTTCGTGCTTGCGCTCACCATCCTGGGTATCCGCGAATTCCTGATCAGCATGCGCGGGGCCAGAGGCTTGCCAGAAACACCGTCTGCGCCAATAGTCTCGGTGACGGCTCCGATCCGCACCGAGATCGAGGTCCGGAAAACCGACGCCGGCTGACGATGGCGACAAACAATTCCGGTTTCGATGCTTCCCGGCCGATGGGCTGGCGCAGCCGCTTGCGCGCGGCCTGGCACGTTCTTGTTGGCCCGCAGCCATCTTCGACCGACGCCGTCTCTGACGATGCGGCAAGCAGTGGTCCGCTGGCGCATCCGCAGGCGCTGCTGATCGATCAGCTGATCGCCGGTCTGCCGGGCCCGGCGATCGTGCTCGACCGTGACGGCCGCGTCATTGCCTTCAACGACGGCGCCGCGGCCATCGCGCCGGCCCTGCATCGTGGCGAGCCGGCCCTCGTCAGCCTGCGCATGCCGGAGCTGGTCAGCGCCATTCGCCGCGCCGGCAGACGGCGCGAGCCCCAGCGCGTGGAGTTTTTCGAGCGCGTGCCGCTCGACCGCTGGTTCGAGGCCTTTGTGCGGCCGGTGCGGCTGGCCGGGGAGGACGGCCCTGTCGACGTTCTGCTGATGACGTTCAACGACCTGACGCCGCTTCGCCGGGTCGAGGAGATGCGCGCCGACTTCATCGCCAATGCGAGCCATGAGCTGCGTACGCCGTTGGCTGCGCTTCTCGGATTTATCGAGACACTGCAGGGGCCGGCCAAAGACGATGCCAAAGCCCGCGGCAAGTTTCTCGGCATCATGCAGGCGCAGGCGACACGCATGGCCCGCCTGATCGATGACCTCCTGTCACTGTCGCGCATCGAGCTCAATGAGCATTTGCAACCGAACGCGATCGTGGAACTGGCGCCGATCGTGCGCCAGGTCGTCGACGGGCTGCAGATGCTGGCCCGCGATCGTGGCGTCGAGATCAAGGTGGTGCTGCCGGCGGAATCGCTGACCGTGTACGGCGAGCGCGACGAACTGATCCGCGCCCTGGAGAATCTGGTGGAGAATGCACTCAAATACGGCGCCGCCGGCAAACGTGTCGACGTCACGCTGGCGCGGGGACAGACCCGTGCCGCAACGACGGAGGCACGACTGGCGGTGCGCGATTACGGTCCCGGCATCGCCCCCGAGCATCTGCCGCGACTGACCGAGCGCTTCTATCGGGTCGATGTCTCCGACAGCCGTGCCCAGGGCGGCACCGGACTGGGTCTCGCGCTGGCCAAGCA
>CAZUDR010000364.1:0-4079 GCA_964618715.1 uncultured Undibacter sp.
TGCAGGCGGCGATTGCCGATGCGGGTCGCTCGCCCGACGACATCGACTACATCAACGCGCACGGCACCTCGACGCCGGAAAACGACAAGATGGAGTGCATGAGCTGCATGGCCGTGTTCGGCGAACGCATGGCCAAGCTGCCGATTTCGTCCAACAAATCGATGGTCGGCCATACGCTGACCGCCGCGGGCGCGGTCGAGGCGGTGTTCTCGCTCATGACGATTGCTGAACAGCGACTGCCGCCGACGATCAATTATCAGACGCCCGATCCGGCCATCGCGCTCGACGTCGTGCCGAATGTCGCCCGCGACGCGCGGGTCGAACGGGTGCTCTCCAACTCGTTCGGTTTCGGCGGACAAAATACCTGTCTGGTCTTCGCGGCGGGCCCCGATTGATGGCGGACGCCGGGCGCGTCGTCGTGACCGGTGGCGGACGGGGGCTGGGCGCGGCGATCGTGACGGCACTGGCCGCCGAAGGTTATGACGTCGACTTCACCTATCGGACCGCAACCGACGAGGCGACCGATCTCGCAAGCTCGCTGCAGACCGCGTATCCCGGACGGAAAATCAACCCGGTCAGCGTCGACCTGGGTGATCGGGGGGCGGTCGATGGCTTCGCCGACGGCCTTGCCGAGGCGCCGCCTTTCGGTCTCGTTCACAATGCCGGCCAATCTTACGACGCGCTCGCCGCCATGATGGCGCAGGACAAGGCGGAGGCGGCCATGCAGGTCAACTTCTGGGCGTTCACACGCCTCGCCAAGGCTGTCGTGCGCGACATGATGCGTGCGCGCGAAGGTCGCATCGTCGCCATCGGTTCGATTGCCGCGCTGCTCGGCAATCCCGGCAATGCCGCCTATGCCGCGTCGAAGGGCGCTCTGATTTCGTATTGCCGTACGCTTTCGGTCGAGGCCGCGCGGCGCGGCGTCACGGTCAACGTGGTCGCGCCGGGCTTCATTGACACCGACATGATGGCACCCTATGCCGACCATCGTGAGCGGATGGAGGCGCAGATCCCGGTCGGCCGTTTCGCGCGGCCGGAGGAAGTTGCCGCGATTGTCGCCTTCCTGATGGGCCCGGGCGCGGCCTATATCACAGGCGCGGTGCTGCCGGTCGACGGTGGGCTGACCGCCCAACTCGGCATCCACCGCTAACGACGCCCGACCCCGCCTGCCGCCGCCTCGCACGGGGTTGGCGCAGGGGCCGACGAACGAGAGGAATGTAGCTGAAGATGCGCGCATTGGTTTTGCACGGCGACCGCGATGTCCGTCTCGAGGACATCGAACTTCCCGGCGAGCCCGGTCCCGACGAGGTTCAGGTCCGCGTTCGTGCGCTGGCGCTCAACTTCATCGACGTGTGGGGTTTTCGCGGGATGGCCTTCGCCAAGCGCAAGATGCCTCAGATCGTCGGTGTCGAAGCCGCCGGCGAGGTTGTCTCCTGCGGACCGGGCGCGACTCGGTTCAGCCCCGGCCAGATCGTTACCTTGTATGGCGCCGATACCTGCGGGACGTGCCGGGCGTGCCGCGAGGGGCGCGACAATCTGTGCGAGAATGTCGCAGGCATCATGGGTTTTCACATCGACGGTTTCGGGCGCGAACTGCTGAACCGGCCGGAGCGGCTCATCGTTCCGGTGCCCGACGGCGTCAGCGTCGAGCATGCCGCCTGCGCGCCGGTCGGCTTCGGCACCGTGCAGCACATGCTGTTCGACAACGCCAAGCTGCAGCCCGGCGAGTCCATCCTGATCCACGCCGGCGGTTCGGGTATCGGCACGGCCGCCATCAAGATGGCCAAGGCGATCGGCTGCACGGTCTACACCACCGTCGGCGACGACGAGAAAGGTGAGAAGGTCAAGGCGCTGGGCGCCGACCATGTCATCAACTACCGCAAGGAGCGCTTCGAGGGCGAGGTGCGGCGGCTGACCAAACGCCAGGGCAAGGGCGTCGACGTGGTGTTCGAACATGTCGGGGCGGAGACCTGGAACGGATCGCTGCTGTGCCTCAAGCGCGGCGGACGGCTGGTGACCTGCGGTTCGACCAGCGGCGTCTCGGTCACCATGAATCTCATGCAGCTGTTCCAGCAGCAGTACCGCATCTTCGGCTCCTTCGGCTGCTCGATGCGCAATATCGAACAGGCGCTTGATAAGATGGCGGGCGGGATGACGCCGGTGATCGATAAGGTCTTGCCCATCGAACGCTACGAAGAGGGCTTGGCCAGGCTCGAGGACCGCAAGGTCTGCGGCAAGGTCCTGGTCGTTCTTTGACCCGGCCGCGCCGACCACGGCAATGAGGCCATAGTGGCGAGGCGTCGAAAGCAAAAGTTGAGCGCGCGTATCGGCGGGGCCGCGATGCTCGTTGTGGCGCGTGCGATCTTTGCCTTCGTCCGGCTGATCGGCCCGGACCTGGCGGCCGATCTCGGCGGATTTGTTACGCGCTCGATCGGGCCGCATCTCAAGCAGCACCGGATCGCGCTCGACAACCTGCGCGCAACGTTCCCCGACAAGAACGAGGCTGAGATCCAGCGCATCGCCCGCGGCGCCTGGGACTGTCTGGGCCGCACGGGCATGGAATATCCCAGCCTGGGTCAACTCATGGACTACGATCACGACAATCCCCGCCCCGACGGCCGGATCGAGGTGTCGGGCATCGAGCACTTTATCGCGCTGCGCGACGACGGAGAGCCCGGCATCATCTTTTCTGCCCATCTGGCGAATTGGGAGCTGCCGGCAATCATCGCCACACGCTATGGCCTCCAGGTGACGGCGGTGTTCCGGCCGCCGAACGAACCGGCGGCGCGGCGGCTGGTCGAAGAGATCCGGCGCGAGACCATGGGCGGGCTGGAGGCCTCGCGTCCGGGCGCCGCCTTTGCCCTGCGCAAGGTAATGGACGAGGGCGGGCACATTGGCATGCTGATCGACCAGCACTTCTCGCGCGGTGTGCCGGTGCCGTTTCTCGGTCGCCCCGCGGTCACCAACCCGGTGCTTGCCATGCTGGCCAGGCAGTTCGACTGTCCGGTTCATGGCGTGCGGGTGATCCGCCTGCCGGGCCACCGCTTCCGGCTTGAGCTGACGCCGCCGCTCGATCTGCCGCGCGACCCGGACGGGCGGATCAACGTGGCCGGCGCGACCGCCGCGATGACCGAGGTCGTCGCATCGTGGATTCGGGAATATCCCGAGCAGTGGCTCTGGCTGCACCGGCGCTGGCGCACGGCGACGGCCGACGCAAGATCGGCGCAAGAGCCGACGACGAAGTATTGATCCGCTCAGGCCGCGGGATTGCGCGGCCACAGGTTCAGCATGTAGGTCATGGCACCGGACGCGTCGTCGAGCCACTCGTTCATCAAGGACAGGTGATCGGGCGCCGAGGGATCGAGCTGGCCATCGATCTGATCGGGAAACAGCGTCAACAGCGCATGGTGTTTCTGGGCGATACGTCGCATGCGGTGGTTTTGGCTTAAGCAGGTCATGGTCAGTTTGCCGACGCCCCGATTGCGGGCGGTCAGCAAGACCCGTGACATGAGTGCGCTGCCGAGGCCGATGTCCTGCCAATCGTCTTCGACACTGAGGGCGAGCTCCGCCTCCAGGGGCCAGGTTTCGGCCAGGTGCAGTTCGGCGGCCGCGCGCAGCTCGCCTGCGACAAAGGCGCCATAGACCACCGCGGCAAAACCGCCAATCGATTGGCAGTAATCCTCGACATACCGGTCGCTGACCGCATGACCGAACCGCATGTGCCGGCTGGCCGGCCCAAGCCGAAGAAAATGCCTGTGCAATAGGCGTCTCTCCATCGGCCAGAGCTTGCGATAGGTGGCGGCTGGGTCGTTCATGTTGCCTCGCACACAGCAATATTGCATTGCAGCATAGGTCTATCCAGGGGGCGGTTCATGCCGCCGTCGCCTTGCCGTTATCAGCGCGCCTGTAGCCCATGCCCAATCTTTGGAACTGGATGCGGAACCGACCGGCTCCGCCTATCGTCCAGGGGCTCTTCAAAGCGCCAATCGATGCCCTAAGTCGCGAATTTAGCTGAAGAAATACCCTGCATATCTCGGCGCTGCGCAGCTCGCGGCCGAGCTCCATCAGGCGTTGGATGT
>CAZUDR010000365.1:0-4065 GCA_964618715.1 uncultured Undibacter sp.
CTGCCAGGAAATCTTCTTCCAGGCGCCGTTTTCCTTCTTCATCGGATACTTGAGCCGCCGCTCGCCGATGGCCAGTTCGCGCGCCGCAGCGCCCTTGGCGCAGTGGGTGCCGAGATTGATCGGGCTCTCGAAGACGGGCTCCTGACCGATCCAGACTCCGTTCTTGACCTCGGCCCAGATGCTGCAGCCGACCGCGCAGAACGGGCAGACGGTCTTCTTGCGGGTTATCTGGGCCGCCTCTTTCGGCTTCGGCTCGGCGGCGCGGACATGGGTGGATTCGAAGCTGGTCAACGCAGCGACGCCGAGCGTGGTGACGCCGGACGCCTTCAGGAAGCCGCGGCGCGAAAAAGTGTCGGAGACAACCGGCGCGAACGCGGCGCGCAGGCTGGCTTGTCGTGCGGTACGATCCGATCGCTTCATCAGCATTGCAGTCGTCTCCAGCCGGTCAGCATGACTTCATCCGGCGCGCGGTCAGCGGCGCGCCAGATCGTAGAATTTCCGGATGTGGTCGTTTTCCCGGTATTGAACGTCGGCGGAATCGTCCGGTGGTGGTTCCGCCTGTGCCGGAACGGCAGCCAGCGTCGTCGACCCGGCCACCAGTCCGGCCAGTGACATCCCTTTGAGCAATTCCCGTCTGCTGGCTCTGACCGCGGGCCTGGTGAGTGTGGCGGTGGACGACGCCCT
The DNA here is from genome assembly GCA_964618715.1 of uncultured Undibacter sp. Classification (GTDB taxonomy): domain Bacteria; phylum Pseudomonadota; class Alphaproteobacteria; order Rhizobiales; family Xanthobacteraceae; genus Pseudolabrys. The sequence goes on from CAZUDR010000365.1 coordinate 685, forward strand.
GCGGTCTTGAGCCATGATCTACCCCGTTCCGGTTCGCACCCTGGCCACGCAATGGTGGCCAGCGCTGAGGTTCAACGGTTCGGGATTTCGATAGTTTCGTCGAATGTACGCTGGCGTACGATAATTTAAGGCTATGAGCCGGCCGCGCCCTGGCGGAGTTTGCGATTCATCGCATCATCGTTTTTCGGACTGTCGTGGAACTTGTCCTTTCAACGCCATTTCACCGTACTCGTCCGGATCGTCCGACATGGCACCGCGCGCATTGCTGACATGTTGGTTGTCCGGTCCCGCTTCGTCTGACGGCGTTTCTTCCGGTGGTGCGCTGTCATGAGTGTTCGAGACGATGCTCTCCGCTTCCGCGTCGACGAAGCCGCGACCGATCCGATAGGCCGAGCGTGCGAGCGCCGATGGCAGGGCCTTGGCCTGGTCGCGGAAATCCTCGAGGAATTCATCGAGTTCGTCCGGCCGGGCGATCAGATCGCTTGACGTCCACAACTGTTGCAATGCCCTGGTGCGCACGTGATCGGGAATGCTGCTGGTCATGAAACGGCGGTAGTCGGAGCTGAAATCAAGCGAGGCAAAATCGAAATCGGCAAACGCTTCCTCGTTTTCAGCAAGGTTCGTTGCTGCCTCGGCCGCCGGTGCGGTGCCTGGAACTTCGGCGCGCTCGGCTGCCGGCGCAAGCTTGCGGCGTGACCAGCGGCCGAGAAAGCCTTCGCGGTCCTCACCGCTCATGAAGGCGCCTCCACGTGCACGCGTGTCGCGTCGCCCGCCGGCCGCGGCTGCTCGCGATAACGGCGCTTGTCCGGTGTCGCCGGGCGGGCATGCTCGCCGACATAGGCCGCAATCAGCCCGGCCATTTCACTGCCCATGGGAACGCCGTCGACCATGCGTCCGTCGCCGTCGAAATAGGAGGACGCCTCGTCGGGCGCCGCCGTGACCAGCAGCACCACCGGCGTCGCATCGTCTGCGGTCTCGGCCAGCACGACGTAGATCCGGGGCACGACCTGCTCGAGGTTGTCGCGGTAGGAATCGACGTCGCTCGGATGCAGCTCCAGTCTCGCACCGCCGGCGAAATACGTGGCGGTGCGGTCGTCGTCACGTAACAGGGTGCCCGCGGTCAGCCCCGTTTCGCCCACGAGGACCCCGGCCGGGCGCCAGACGTGACTCTGCCAGGCGGTGTCAACTGCCGTTCGCTCAATGATGACACCGACCGGGATGGACAATCGCCGTTCCATGTCAGGCTCCCGTATACTCGAGTGTGTCGAGGGATGGCACGAGGTCGCTGCGATGCCGCGCCCGGCCTTCCGCTCCGGCGTGCGGAATGGCATCGAGGTGACGTGCATATTCACCGGCGATAATGCCGTAGCATTCACAGGCGTGCCGCTTGAGCAGATCGCGGTCGAGAACGGCAATGGTGCCGCGGCCCTTCGCGATTGCGCCGACGTCTTCCAGGTGTGCCAAGGCTCCCGTGACGCCTGCGCGCCGCACGCCGAGCATGACCGACAACAGGGCATGCGTGAGCGGTATCAGGCTGTGATCGAGCCGGTCGTGAGCCAGCAGCAGCCACCGCGCCAGCCGCTGCACCAGATCATGGCGGCTGTTGCAGAGCGCGGTCTGAACGTTCTGCACCAGCAGGCTTTGCACGTAGTTCATCAGCGGCTGGCGCACCGCGGGGTCATCCATTGCGCTGCGGATATGGACGGCGCCGATCTGCAAGGCCTCACCCTCGACCTCGACGACGCAGCGGTAAGGGGCGCGGGTGGTGCCTAGCAGCGCCGGTACTCCGATCATGCCGGAATGGCCGACAATCCCGACCCCCACCATCCCGTCGGCATGGGTGCGGGCGAGCAGCGCGGCCAGCCCGTGCTCGATGAACGTGACCGTGTCGGCGGTATCATTGATGTCCTGCAGGATTACGCGGCGGCGCAGGCGGACGCGCGACAGATTCGGCCTGAGCCGGGCCAGCGCCGTGCCCGGCAATTGTTGCAGGATCCGGTTTTGCGCGTTGATCGGTTGATACACGATGACGACCGCCCGGTCGGTGGCGCGTGCCAGGTCGTTTGCGCCGGTTGCAAATGTGTCGCCATGGTGTCAATGCCGCGCAGGCGTAATTGTTCCGTCACGATCGTCGCTTCTGCACGGCAGCCAACGAAAAACCCCGGGACTCGAAAGCCCGGGGCAAGAGCGATCGGGCCCCGAGGGGGAGGGGTCGGAGGGCCCGATACGGTCTCAACCCGCCGCTGCCCGTTTGGTTCCGGACCCGCAGCGACCTGCCGGAAGGGAAATGGCGAGTGGTGCCATCGCTTCGTCTCGCATACGTTATGGAACTGTCCGCCGGATCGGGATTGTGCCGGCCGTCGTCCTCGGATCGTGCCCGTCGCATCAGGGTCAAATGGTCTCCTTTTTTGATCTCTTTGCCATTCTGGTATCGCTGACCGCCGCCTTCGGCTGGCTCAACCGGCTCTTCTTTCATCTCCCCAGCAATATCGGCCTGTTGCTGATGGGACTCGCCGCCTCGCTTATCGTGCTGGCGGTGGATGTCCTCGTTCCCGGTATCCAGCTGATTGACGATCTGGAAAATGTGTTGCGGCAGATCGATTTCTACGAGGCCGTGATGCACGGCATGCTCGGTTTCCTGCTCTTCGCCGGCGCCCTGCATGTGGACTGGCCCCGGCTGAAACGCAGGCTGGCGCCGGTCATGCTGATGGCCACCGTCGGCGTGATGATCTCGACGTTCATTGTCGGCGTCGGCCTGTGGTGGCTGGCTCCGCTGTTTGGCGTTCAGCTGCCGCTGGCCTGGGCACTCGTCTTCGGCGCCCTGATCAGCCCGACCGATCCGGTCGCGGTGTTGAGCATGCTCAAGACCGTGCGTGTGCCCGAGCTGCTTGAGACCGAGATGTCGGGCGAGTCGCTCCTCAATGACGGCGTCGGTGTCGTCCTGTTCACGATCCTGCTGGCGGTCGCGGCGTCGGGTGACAACGACGTCTCCTTTGCAGGCGCTGCCGGCCTGTTCATACTGGAAGCCCTTGGCGGAGCATTGCTTGGGCTGGTGACCAGCTACCTGGCCTTTTACGCGATGCGCACGATCGACGACTACGTGGTCGAGATCTTCATTTCGCTCGCCCTGGTTTCCGCCACCTATGCGCTTGCCGAACGGCTGCACATCAGCGGGCCTATTGCCGTCGTTGTTGCCGGTCTGTTGATCGGTGAGCGTGGCCCGACCCATGCCATGAGCGAGACGACGCAGCGCTACCTGTTTGACTTCTGGACCATGGTGGACGAGCTGCTCAATTCGATCCTGTTCCTGCTGATCGGTCTCGAGCTGCTGGTGGTCGGAATCAGTCTGGAATACGGCTGGCTGGCGGTCAGCGCGATTCC
>CAZUDR010000366.1:0-4022 GCA_964618715.1 uncultured Undibacter sp.
GTGCTTGCCGACGGCGAGGTCATCTTCACCGCCAGTGATCTGCGGGTCGGCCTGTTCGGCGCCCAGGCCTCCGAGGGCCCTGCTGCCGCTTGACTCAAACGCACATAACGTTCACCTCACGGGATGAATTCCGCTCCGGCCCCAAATGCGCCGTCTGACGCGCCGGGTTTCGAAGAAGGGGCGACCCCCAGAGCTGTGATTCAAGCGGCGAATTCAGCCCCGGGGCCGGCTAGCGTTGACGGGAAAGGGACCAGCTAATGAGGCGCGTCGTCGTCACGGGGATGGGGATCATCTCCTCCATCGGCAATTCGACGCAGGAAGTTCTATCGTCGCTGCGGGAAGGCCGTTCGGGGATCGTTCGGGCGGAACGGTATGCCGAACTCGGTTTCCGTTGCCGAGTTCATGGCCAACCGAACGCTGACTGGCGCGACCAGGTCCCGCGCAAGCCGCGCCGCTTCATGGAGGCCGGCCTCGCCTGGAACTACATGGCGATGGAGCAGGCAATCCAGGACTCCGGCCTCGAGGAAAAAGAGGTGCAGGACGAGCGCACCGGTATCATCATGGGTTCAGGCGGCCCCTCGACGGTTGCCATCGTGCGCGGCGCCCAGATCGCGCTTGAGCGCGGGCCGAAAAAGATCGGCCCGTTTGAGGTGCCCAAAGCGATGAGTTCCGGTCCATCCGGACTACTCGCGACGCACTTCAAGGTTCACGGCGTGAACTATTCCGTATCCTCGGCTTGTTCCACGTCGGCCCACTGCATCGGCAACGCCGCCGAGCAGATCCAATGGGGCAAGCAGGACGTCATGTTCGCCGGTGGCTGCGAGGAGCTCGATTGGACCCTCTCGGCGCTGTTCGATGCCATGGGTGCCATGTCCTCTGGTTTCAACGATACCCCCTCGCGCGCCAGCCGCGCCTTCGACAAGGACCGGGACGGGTTCGTCATTGCCGGTGGCGCCGGCGTGGTCGTCCTTGAGGAGTTGGAGCGCGCCAAAGCCCGCGGCGCCAAGATCTATGGCGAGTTGGTCGGCTATGGCGCGACCTCAGACGGTTACGACATGGTGCAACCTTCGGGCGAGGGCGGCGTGCGCTGCATGCGCCAGGCAATGGCCGGCATGGCCGGTAAGGGCGTCGGCAAGATCGACTACATCAACCCGCACGCGACTGCGACCCCTGTCGGCGACGCCAGCGAGATTGAATCGATCCGCGAGGTATTTGGATCGGACATACCGCTAATCTCGGCAACCAAGTCGCTTACGGGGCATTCGCTCGGCGCCATCGGGGTGCAGGAAGCGATCTTCTCTTTGCTGATGATGAACAATGGTTTTGTGTGCGAGAGCGCCAATATCGACGAAATCGATCCCGATTTTGCGGATGTGCCGATCCCGCGGCAATGCATCAACAACGTATCGCTTAACTGTGTGATGTCGAACAGCTTCGGTTTTGGCGGCACAAATGCAACTTTGGTGTTCCGGCGCCTCGACAGTTAACAATCGATCGACGCATCCCGTCTGTGCGGGATGCCGTCCGCTGGGTCGTCCAGAAGGCCGGAGCACAAATGAGAGATGCCGCCGACGGGAACGGAGTCCAAACCCGCCGCGACGCGCGGTGCCGTGGCGTGAGTTGAGCGCGATAGCCGGATTGCGAATAGCGCGACGATGACCGTGGAATGAGCAGGAATAACAATGACCAAGACTGATGTTGCGAGCTCCGGACCCTTAATGGCTGGCAAGCGCGGCCTGATCATGGGCGTCGCCAACGAGCGATCGATCGCTTGGGGCATTGCGCGCGTCTTGGCCGGACAGGGCGCCGACCTCGCCTTCACCTACCAGGGTGAGGCTTTCGGCCGCCGTGCCATCCCACTTGCCGAGTCGGTCGGCTCCAAGATCATCGTGCCCTGCGATGTCAGCGATCTCGACAGTGTCGACAATGTGTTTGCCGAAATCGAGAAGACATGGGGCACGCTCGATTTCGTCGTCCACGCGTTGGCATTTTCGGACCGTCGGGAGCTGCATGGTCGCTACGCCGATACCTCCCGTGACAACTTCGTCAACACCATGGTGATCTCGTGCTTTTCGTTTACCAAGATCGCCAAGCGCGCCTCTGCCCTGATGACAAACGGCGGCGCGCTGCTGACGCTGACCTACGGCGGCGCCACGCGCTGGGTTCCTTCGTACAACGTCATGGGCGTTGCCAAGGCCGCACTGGAAGCTTCGGTTCGCTATCTGGCCGCCGATCTCGGCCCGAGCGGCGTCCGCGTCAACGCACTGTCCGCGGGTCCGATGCGCACGCTGGCCGGTTCAGGTGTTTCCGATGCCCGCGTCATATTCAACTACCAGCGTGACCACTCGCCGTTACGGCGCACGCCGACACTTGATGAAGTCGGCGGCTCCGCGCTCTACCTGCTGTCGCCGCTGTCCGGCGCCGTGACCGGCGAAGTGCATTTTGTCGACTGTGGTTATAACTCCGTTTCGATGCCCAGCCTTGACGACCTCAAGACGCTCGAAGCGGATGCCGAAGTCGCTGCGCGCAAGGCCGCCGAATAGGGCGGCACTGTCGACGCCATTTCTGCCTTGCGGTCGGACGCGGATATCCATAAACGCACGCCATGATTGGCGTCTTCGATTCAGGCCTGGGCGGCCTCACCGTGTTGCGGCGGCTGACCGAGCGCTTCCCTGCGACTGCGTTCGTCTATTTCGGCGATCATGCCAACGTACCCTACGGTGACCGTCCCTCAGATGAAATCGTCGACCTGACCCGCGCCGGCGCGATCGAGCTTTTCGGCCGCGGCTGCGGCCTGGTCATCCTCGGGTGCAACACAGCCACCACCATCGCCGCTCGCACACTTCAGCGCGATTGGCTGCCGGCCAGCGCGTATCGCGATGGTCACAATGTCCTCGGCATCGTCGCGCCAACCGTCGAGGCCGCAACGCAGACGCCTTGGGCGGTGACCGAGCCGCAATACCCCCAGAAATACAACACCGACACTATCGCCGTGTTCGGCACCACCCGCACGATCGCCTCCAATGTCTACGTCGAGGAAATCGGCAAGCGCTGCCCGAAGGTCACCGTCGTGCCGGTCGCCTGCCCCGGTCTCGTCGACGCAATTGAGCATGCCGACAGAGCAGAGGCGATCGAAAGTCTCGTCGAGCATGCGTGCGCCGCCGCGCGCGATGCAGTGGCCCCGGCCGCTCCTGACTTCGCGATCCTGGGCTGCACCCACTTTCCGCTGATCCGCGACGTTTTCGTGGCGCATCTGCCGCCCCGAACACGCGTTCTCTCACAACCAGACATCGTCGCGGACAGCCTCGAAGACTACCTCGCACGGCATCCCGAATACGCCACCAGGGATCCGCAACGGCCGCTCTTGCGACTGCTGACGTCGGGCGATCCGCTGGCCGTAGCGGCGGCGGCACGGCGGTTCTGGCCCGACGATATCGCGTTCCAGTCGGTTCACGCAGCTTGGCCCTAGGCTCGGCGAACCGTTCGCGGAATGCACCGTATGACGAAACGCTTCAGCGCCAGCCCGCAATTTGCTAGCTTCCGAGCCGAACTCTTTGCTCGCCGCCCGGCCGACCGGAGCCCATCATGCCCTATTTCGATTTCCTGTTCTATGCCGCCGCGCTCACTCTCGGGTGGGGCATCTCGCTCGCCAGCTACCGCTTGTTTGCGTTTCGCTACGACTGGCCGATGGGCGAGTTGCACGCAACAAAGCCAATGGTGCCGGTCTTGCTTGGCGTCTTCGCGGTCGTCATCGCGCTTCTCTTCGCGGCGGCACGTGGCGGTGACTCCGGTGGCTGGTGGATCCTCGTGACGGGACTGGCATGGGCGGTTTTCTGGACCGGCTTCATGCGCGTCGGGTCGCAATCGTCGCTGATCTTCGCACCGGCGGCGACGGTGGTTTTGTGCGCCGCCTGGATCAGTGTCCGGCCATTGCCGGCGCTGTCGAGCGACACGAGCGCTGCCGGCCGCGGCCATGCCGCATTGTCACCGTTGCCCGGTCGCCCGTCTGGCGGCAATTGGTC
>CAZUDR010000367.1:0-4006 GCA_964618715.1 uncultured Undibacter sp.
TGCGATCCGCGCGCGCTGGCGCAGTCTGCACGGATCGGCGCTGACTTCGGCTACGACGAGATCAACCTCAACGTCGGCTGTCCGTCCGACCGCGTGCAGGAGGGTCGTTTCGGCGCCTGCCTGATGGCCGAGCCGGCGCTGGTCGCCGACTGCGTCGCCGCGATGAAGGCCGCTGTCAGGACCCCGGTAACCGTCAAATGCCGTATCGGCATCGACGAACAGGATCCGGAAGAGGCGCTGTTCTCGTTTGCCGAAAAGGCCAGGGCGGCCGGCACCGACGCGCTGGTCGTGCATGCGCGCAAGGCCTGGCTCGATGGGTTGTCGCCGCGCGAAAACCGCGAGCTGCCGCCACTCGACTACGCAGTCGTGCACCGGCTCAAACGCGCACATCCCGGTCTCGACGTCATCATCAACGGCGGCATTGCGAGTCTGGAGCAGGCACAGGAACAGCTCGCCCATGTCGACGGTGTCATGATGGGACGGACTGCCTACCAGGAGCCGTGGCGCCTGATCGCCGTCGATCCGCTGCTGTTCGACGCGCCGGCGACGTTCGATTCCGCGAAGGAGGCCGGCCTCGCGCTCATCCCCTATATCGAGCGGGAGCTTGAAAAGGGCGTGAAGCTGCACGCCATCACCCGGCACGTGCTCGGGCTGTTTCGGGCGGTGCCGGGCGCACGGGCGTTCCGCCGCCATCTGGCGACCGAGGCGGTCAAACCGGGCGCCGGCTCCGCCGTCATGGCTGGCGCGCTGGCACTGGTGCTGGACACCCGGCCCGATCTGGCGCACATCGCCGCCTGAGCTTTCCCGCCCGCGCCTTACCCGGAGACATCGGTGCTGGACCATTCGATCGGCGAGATCGCGATGCTCGCGATCTGGATCGCCGGCGCCGGCATCCTGGTCGGCATTCTCGCCGGCCTGTTCGGGATTGGCGGCGGCGCCATCATCGTTCCGGTGCTCTACGAAGTGTTTCGCGTGCTTGATGTGGCGGAGGGACTGCGCATGCAGCTGTGCATCGGCACATCGCTTGCCATCATCGTGCCCACCACGGTGCGCTCGTATCTGGCCCACAAGCAAAAGGGTGCCGTAATTCCGCTGGTCATGCGGCTATGGACGGTGCCGGCGGTCCTCGGAGTGGCCATCGGATCGGTGGCCGCGGCCTACGCGCCGGCGCCCGTCTTCAAGATTGCCTTCGTGATCTTTGCTGCGTTCATCGCCACGCGCATGCTGTTCGGCGGTGACCGCTGGAATCTGGGGAAGGAACTGCCCGGCCGCGCCGTGCTCACCGGCTACGGATTCATCACCGGACTGTTCTCGTCCCTGGTCGGCGTCAGTGGCGGCGCCGTCTCGAATGCAGTGCTCACGCTCTACGGACAACCGATGCAACGGGCGGTGGCCACCTCCGCCGGCATCGGCGTTCCGATCACAATCGTTGGCACGCTGGGGTATATGGCGGCCGGCTGGCGCTGGCTCGACCAGTTGCCGCCGCTCTCGGTCGGCTTTGTCTCGTTGATCGGGTTTGCACTGATGGCGCCGGTATCGAGCTACACGGCCAAGTACGGCGTCCAGCTGGCGCACTGGCTGCCAAGGCGCAAGCTCGAGATTGCCTTCGGCATTTTCCTGACCTTCGCGTCGGTACGGTTCCTGGTCAGCCTGTTCTAGGCGGCGGTCGGGAACGCTCCGCGGCGCGCGCTCACGGCGTTCCGCGCATGCTCAACCGGTCCCCGCGCACCTCCCAGCTCTCGAGCCGGTTGAGAAAGCTCATGCCGAGCAGGCTGTTCTTGAGCTGGCCGCGCCGGACGACCAGCGCCGGTACGTTGCGCTCGACCAGATTGCCGACGGCCAGCCGATCGAGCGTCACTGCCGCGGCCTGGGTTCGCCCGTTGGCGGTGTCGACGTTGATCTTGTAGTCGAGGACTTCGATCGGAAGGCCGGCAGCCTGGGCTGCCCCTTGGGTCAGAACGACGGAACTGGCACCGGTGTCGAGCACCATTGGCACACGAACACCATTGATAGAGGCGGCCAGCGTAAAATCGCCGCCCTCCGGGCGCACCACCTGGACGCGGCGCCCGTGTCCGGCGACATGGCCAGGCATCAGTTCGGCCACCACCCGGTCGGTGACGTCGCGCAATTCGTAGCGGTAGGTATAGCCGACCACCAGCAACAGGCCGACCACCGCCCAGAACAACATCGCTTCCAGCGCCTGCGACAGGCGCTCGCGGAAGATGGTGAGCACCAGGCCGCCGACAAACACCGCCAGTGCCACCTTGACGACCAGCGAACCCACGTCTCGGCGCAGCAGGTTGGCGATTGGATCGCTGTCACTGACAGCGATCAGCACCGCAAGCGACAGCGCGACGCCAACAAGAAGCGACCATGTCAGGCGGCGGCTCACGTCGTTACCCCGCCACGCCGGGATGTGCGTTGCGCTCCGGCCCGGTGCGGCGTCCGGGCAACTCGGACATGATGCGCGCACGCTCGGCGGCGCTCATGCTGCCCCAGCGGGCGATTTCGTCGACGGTGCGGGCGCAGCCAAGGCAGCGGCCCGAACGGGCATCGAGGGTGCAGATGTTGGTGCAGGGCGTTTCGACCATCGTCCGTCCGGTTTTGACTTGTGCTTGTGAACATAGGCGGAGACGAGGCCGAGGTAATCATGACGATTGGTCGCAATCCGTCGGGGCCGCCGTTCAGGTGCCCGCCCGGAACAAAGGCCGCCGGCTCAGCCGTTCCTTTTCTTCCGGCGTAAGGATGGGCTCGCCCGGCGCGGGCGCGATCGGGGGTGACTGCATCGACATCGGCGCCATGGCCGCGACCACGCGCTCGGGCGGGAAGGTCGCCACGACCTCGGTGCCAATGCGCAGCTTCGACTTGAGCGTGAACGTGCCGCCATGCAGTTCCATCAGACTCTTGGCAATCGGCAGTCCGAGACCGGTGCCCTGCTCGGCGGACTTGATCGAGTTCGAGCCCTGCCCGAAGGATGCAAGCACGACGGGGATTTCTTCCTCCGGGATGCCGGCACCGGTGTCCGTGACGCTCATGTATTGTCCGCCCGAGGCCGTCCAGCCCGCTTTCAGCCAGATCTCGCCGCCCTGCGGTGTGAACTTGATCGCATTCGACAGCAGATTGAGGCAGACCTGCCGGATCGCGCGCTCATCCGCCCACAGTCGTGGCATGTCAGGCTCGAACATTTCGTGGATAGCTATGCCGCGGTTGCTGGCACGCAGCTTGAGCAGATGGTGGCAGTCTTCGACAATGCCGACCAGGCTGACCGACTCCTCGTTGAGTTCATAGCGCCCCGCTTCGATTCGCGAGAGATCGAGAATCTCGTTGATCAGGCCGAGCAGATGCACGCCGGAATTGTGGATGTCGGCGGAATACTCCTTGTAGGCCGGCACCGAATGTTCGCCGAACACCTCCGTCTTCATCACCTCGGAAAAGCCGAGAATGGCGTTGAGCGGCGTGCGTAACTCGTGGCTCATCTGGGCGAGAAAGCGCGACTTCGAGATATTGGCGGATTCGGCGCGCCGCCGCGCTTCGTCGGAAATGGCCTTCGCTTGCTCAAGCTCTCCGATCAGCGCGTCTTTTTCCGCGCGCGCCTCCAGCGTCGCCAGCGTCGTTGAATAAAGGCGGTAGGCCAGTACGGCGAAGTAGCCCTGCGCGGTGACCGCCATGGATGCAAGGACGTAATTGCGCATCCCGCCCTGCAGCACAAAGCCGAGCGCGATCGCTGCGGTCACCGGAAACGAGGCTGCGAACACGGCCATCGGCAGACTTGACGACAGCATGCTGGAGACCGCCACCACCAGCAGCATGACGAACAGCATGAAAGTGCCGGATCCTTCGTCCGCCCCGATCGGGTGGATCAGGATGAACATCCAGGCCAGACCGTAGAAAAGGTCGAGCAGGATGAACCGCATGCGCCAGGCGCGGTAGCTCACCTCGGCGGGCGGCAGATCGAGGAAATGGCGGCACTTGGTGACGATGACGGCGTGGATGACCAGCACCGAAG
>CAZUDR010000368.1:0-3988 GCA_964618715.1 uncultured Undibacter sp.
TGCGTCGGTCGAAGGGCCACGCCCAGTCGGTCATCAACACCGGCGACCTGGTGGTCAACCTCGACACCAAGACGGTCGAGGTCGGCGGCCAGCGCGTGCACCTGACCGGCAAGGAATACCAGATGCTCGAGCTGCTTTCCTTGCGCAAGGGCACGACGCTCACCAAGGAGATGTTCCTCAACCATCTCTACGGCGGCATGGACGAGCCCGAGCTGAAGATCATCGACGTATTCATCTGCAAGCTGCGCAAGAAGCTGGCCAACGCCTCCAGCGGCAAGAACTACATCGAGACCGTGTGGGGCCGCGGCTATGTGCTGCGTGAGCCGAACGAAAGCGACGAGCGGATCCCGGCTTAAAGGGAGTTGGACAGGGCGCCCCGGGCGCCCTGTTTTGTTTGACGCAGACGCCAGGATTCACCGGTTGCCGGTCGACTGCACGTCACGGGCAGATGCGGATTTTCCCCGTGTTGCGTCGGCGTACATCTTGAACTGAGCCCCTTCGGGCTCTCTCCTCCCAACTTACCCCGGGCGCAAGCCCGGGGTTTTTTGATGAGCGCCGGCATTTTCCATATTCGCAGCCCGCGCTTGCGCCGGCCACGCCGGCGCGGCGAAGGTGGCAGAACATGCGATTGCCTGTGCTTCTCATCGCCCTCCTCCTGCCCCACGCTGCGGCGGCGCAAACCGCCGCTGCCGCGCTGGACGCGCTCATCGCCGCCTACCCGGACGTGCTCGCGCGCCACGACGGGAACACGATCATCTTCCGCGACGACACCACCATGCCGGCGCATGACAGCGTCGCCAAAAGCCACGCGCAGCGGCTGCGCCGCGCGTCCATCCTCGACCAGTTTCACGACCCCTATCCGCGCGGCCGCTTGACCGCGCCGCCCGCGACCGATCCGGGCCGATATCGCAACGAAGCCTTCTTCAGCAAAATGTATGGCGACTGCCGCAAGGGCGAGGTCCGCCCCCGCCTGGTCGCGGTGCGCTGGCTGCCGAAGACCTGGGGCAAGACGGTCTATGTGACGCAAGTCAACGGCGTGGCCGATGCACTGCGCGCGGTATCGTCCGAGGTCGATGCGCTGCCGGCGGCGATCAAGCACGCCGCATGGCCGGCCGCCGGCGTGTTCTCATGCCGCGCGGTTGCCGACACCGGCCGCCTGAGCATGCACTCCTACGCGGCGGCAATCGACCTCAACACCGCGATCTCGGACTACTGGATGTGGCGCGGCGGCAAGGATGGCGTGCGGCCCTACCGCAACCGCATCCCGCCGGAGATCGTCGACATCTTCGAGCGGCACGGTTTCATCTGGGGCGGCAAGTGGCGGCACTACGACACGATGCATTTCGAGTACCGGCCGGAGTTGCTGGAGATGAGTGGCCGGTAGTCGTGAGCAAATCGGTCACCGTCCTTTCGCTTCCGCGCAGGCGACGCACAGCGGTGCCGCCGGGTCGGCCTCCAGCCGTTTCTCGGGGATATCCTCGCCACATTCGGCACAGATGCCGAACTCGTCCTTGTCCATGCGGTCAAGCGCGTTGCGGATGCGCGTGATCTGTGCCTCGCGCTGGCGGTCGGTGGCGAGCGCCATCTGCTGCTGCTGCATCGCGTCCATGCGCGACAGCCGCCCGACGCTCTGCTGGTCAAGTTCGACCGGGGCGCGGCCGGCAGCAGTCGCCTCCCGCTCGGCCTCGAGCTGCGCCAGCGCGGCTTCAAGGCGCGGGCGGAATTTGCTGGCCAGGCGATCATCATCCGGCATCGCGGAAAGTTACCATGGATTGACGGCGGCGAGCCGGGCGATGACCGCGCGAAAGCGCTTTCGCTTGACGACGGAGTGCCCGACGCTGCCCGCCCTACGCCTTGAGCGCCAGACTGACCAACTTGCCCGTCTCGGGCATGCTTGCCGCGGGGCGGCGCGCGTTCACGTTCGGCACATAAAGACCGCGCCGGTCGGCCACCGGGCGGAACGCGTCGGTCAGGCCAACAACGGTTTCCGCAGCGCCCAGGATCAGATAGCCGTCCTCCGGCATCTGCCGCGCAATCCGCTCAAGCACGCCGTTCTTGGTCGGCTGGTCGAAATAGATCAGCACGTTGCGGCAGAATACCACGTCGAACATGCCGAGCGGCGTGAAGTCGCTGAGCAGGTTGAGCGGGCGGAACTGGACCATGTCGCGGATCTCGGGTGCGACCTGCCACTGCTCGCCCACTTGCGAGAAATGCTTCACCAGCATCTGCACCGGCAGTCCGCGCTGAACCTCGAATTGCGAGTAGATGCCGGACTTGCCACGCTCGACCACCTCGCTGGAAAGGTCGGTGGCGAGGATATCGATGCGGTAACCGTCCAGCCGGTCGCCCATCGCCTTCAATATCATGGCGATCGAATAGGGTTCCTGGCCGGTCGAGGCCGCGCTGCACCAGATGCGGATACGGCGGGTCTGCCCGCGCGCCTTGATCAGCGCCGGCATCATGATGTCGCGCAGGAGATCAAAGGGGATCTTGTCGCGGAAAAAGAATGTCTCGTTGGTGGTCATGGCGTCGACCACCTCGCTGGCAAGCGCGGTCGTTGTCTGCCCGCGCAGCTGGGCGACGAGTTCAGTCAGTGTCCCGACTCCGCGCCGGCGCGCGAGCGGAAGGAGCCGGCTTTCGACGAGGTACTGTTTCTCCGCCGCCAGCACCAGGCCGGAGCGCTCCTTCAGCAGCTTGCGCAGATAGTCGAAGTCTTCCGGGGTCATGACTGACCTCCGGATGCGAGGGCGACGGGCTCTTCCCGTTCCTCTTCCATGCGCTCGCCGGCGAACAGACGATTGAGAGCGGGCGCGATCCGCCGCACCGGGAGCAGCGCCGAGGCGAGGCCGGCATTGGCGACCTGGCCGGGCATGCCCCACACCACGCTGGTGGCCTGGTCCTGCGCCAGCACGTGGCCGCCGGCGGCAACAATGGCACGTGCGCCTTCGAGACCGTCATGACCCATGCCGGTCAGCACCAGTGCCAGCGTGCGCGGGCCCCACACGCCCGCGGCCGAAACAAACAGAGGGTCGACCGCCGGCTTGCAGAAATTCACCATCGGTCCGTCGTCGATGACGGTCACCGCGACGCCGTCCCTGCGATCGACGCGCATGTGCTTGCCGCCGGGCGCGATGTATACGGTGCCGGCATTCACCTCTTCACCGTTGCCCGCCTCGCGCACCGTGCATTTGGCAGCGCGGGCCAAATGTTCGGCGAGGATGGCGGTGAAGGTCGGCGGCATGTGCTGCGTGATCAGCACCGGCGCACGTTCGAGCACGCCATCGATCTGGGAGACGATGACGTCGAGAGCCTGCGGGCCTCCGGTTGAGGAGCCGATGAGCAGCACGCGCGGCGGCGCGACCGGCATTGGCCGCAGCTTCACCGCGCGGGGCGCGTGCTCCGTTGCGGGATGGTGCGGGACGATCGACGGCGCGCTTTGCACCGTGCGCACGGGTACGGCTGCGTGCCGCTGCCGCGCGCGCGGGCCGAGATGGCGTATCTTCTCGATCAACTCGCGGCGGAAGTTGACCGAAACGGTGACATCGCGCGCGGTGGGCGGCTTGGGAATGTAGTCTGTGGCGCCGAGCTTGAGCGCCTTCAAGCTGATCTCGGCGTTTCGCCGTGTCAGCGTGGAGGCCATGATGACGACAAGATTGCGCTTCCTGGCAAGCAGCAGCGGCAACGCGGTCATGCCGTCCATTTCCGGCATGTCGATATCGAGCACCACGACGTCGGGGTCGGTACGCTCGAGGTGTTTGACCGCTTCCGCTCCGTTGCGCAGCGAGGCGACCAATTCGAGGTCTTTCTCCGCCTCCACCCAGCGCGCAAGCAGCCCGCGCACGACCACCGCGTCGTCAACGATCATGACACGGATGGGCCGCCCGGTGACGGGGACGGCGTGTGGCGCGACAGGTGCGACGAGGTTCATCGGCAGGCCAGGATGAAGACTGTTACAGGAACGGGTGAAGCGGTCAGATCAGCCCGACTT
>CAZUDR010000369.1:0-3983 GCA_964618715.1 uncultured Undibacter sp.
GACGACAAGACCAAGCTCGCCTGGAACCTGCCGCGTGCACTGTTGCCGAAGAACCGTGTCAAGCTTCTGCTCAATCTGTTGCTGATCGCGGGCCAGTCGATTCCGCGCGGCGGCAATATCACAGTTGACCCGGTCGGTTCCGGCGAGACCATGGGATTCAAGATCACCGCCGCCGGCCCGAACGCGAAAATCCAGCCGGCCGTCCCCCAATTGCTGGCCGGCGAGTCGGGCGCCGAGGCGCTCGACGCCCACCGCATCCAGCCGTTCTATGCCGGTCTCCTTGCCCGCGAATGCGGAGTGCAGGCAGGCATCGCCATGGACGGCGACGCGGTCGTGATCGGCACCCGATAGAACCGCGCCGTGGCGGTTTCCGCCGGTTAATGAACGGTTAAACAAGGGCCGTTTACGGGCCGCCCGCAACCAAAATTAAACGCTTCGTCGACACACTCGGCCTGCTCCCGATCGAGAGTAGCGCACGGGCCCATGGCCCGTCGACAAAGGCGTTTTCCATGGACGACCTGCTGCGGGAATTCGTGACCGAGACCAACGAGAGTCTCGATGTCGTCGACATCGAACTCGTGCGTTTCGAGCAGGAACCCAACAACGCCAAAATCCTCGATAACGTCTTCCGTCTTGTTCACACCATCAAGGGGACCTGCGGCTTCCTCGGGCTGCCGCGGCTGGAGGCGCTGGCGCATGCCGCCGAAGCGCTGATGGGAAAATTCCGCGACGGCGTGCCAGCCACCAGCGACGCGGTCACGCTCATCCTGGCTACCATCGACCGTATCAAGGCCATTCTGGGGTCGCTGGAGAGCGAGCAGCGAGAGCCGGAAGGCTCCGACGACGATCTGATCGGCGACCTCGAGCGCATGACCCAGAGTGTCGACGCGCCGCCGCTCGCCCCCGAGTATACCATCGGCACGCTGACCCCCCAGGTGCTCGAGCGTCCGTTGCGCCCGGGTGAGGATCCACTCGACGAACTTGAGCGCGCATTCCGTGAGACCGAGGTCGAACCGCCGAAGCCAAGGGTGGCAAAGACCGACAAGGCCGCGCCGGCCGAGGGCGTAGCAGCCGATGACGCCGGGAAGGGCGGCAGCCAGTCGATCCGGGTCAATGTTGATACGCTCGAGACACTGATGACGACGGTGTCCGAGCTCGTGCTCACCCGCAACCAGCTGCTCGAGATTGGACGTCGGAACGACGAATCCGAGTTCAAGGCGCCGCTTCAGCGGCTGTCCAACGTGACAGCCGAGCTGCAGGAAGGCGTGATGAAGACGCGCATGCAGCCGATCGGCAATGCGTGGCAGAAGCTGCCGCGCATCGTGCGCGATCTTTGCAACGAGCTTGGCAAGCAAATCGAGCTGGAGATGCAGGGTGCGGAGACCGAGCTCGACCGTCAGGTCATCGACCTGATCAAGGATCCGCTGACGCACATGGTGCGAAATTCCGCCGACCACGGCCTGGAACTGCCGGAGGAACGCCGTGCGCTGGGCAAGCCCGAACGCGGCCATATCCGGCTGTCTGCCTATCACGAAGGCGGACACATGATCATCCAGATCGCCGATGACGGCCGCGGGCTCGACACCGAGCGGATCAAGGCAAAGGCGGTCGCGCTCGGGCTCGCCACAGATGCCGAGGTCGAAAAGCTGTCGGAAGGGCAAATCCACAGGTTCATCTTTTCGCCCGGTTTTTCCACCGCGACCAAGGTCACCAATGTTTCCGGCCGCGGTGTCGGCATGGACGTGGTGCGTAACAACATCGACCAGATCGGCGGGACCGTCGACGTGAAGTCGATCGCCGGTGCGGGTCTGAGCTTCATAATCAAGATTCCGCTGACGCTAGCGATTGTCGCCGCACTGATCGTCGAGGTTGCCGGCGAGCATTTCGCCATTCCACAAACTGCCGTTGTCGAACTCGTGCGCGTGCGCGGCGGCGACCACCGCATCGAGCACATCCGGGACACTGCAGTCCTGCGCCTGCGCGACAAGCTTCTGCCGCTGGCGCGGATGAGCCGCCTGCTGGGCCTGGATGGAGGCAAAACCGGCGAGGTTGACCGCGGCTATGTCGTGGTCACCCAGGTCGGCAGCCAGACCTTCGGTATTGTTGTCGACGGCGTATTTCACACCGAGGAAATCGTGGTGAAGCCGATGTCGAGCAAATTGCGTCACATCGGCATGTTCTCCGGCAACACGATCCTTGGCGACGGATCGGTGATCATGATCATCGATCCCAATGGCATTGCGCACGCATTCGGTGGCTCAATCACGTCGCAGCTCACCGCCGAGCACGTCGCCGCCAGGCAGGAACAGGCGGATGAGGCCAGCACGTCGCTCCTCGTGTTCCGCGCAGGCTCCACGCAGCCCAAGGCGGTGCCGCTGGAACTGATCACGCGGCTGGAAGAGGTCGACGCCCAGACCATCGAGCTCTCCAACGGCCGGCACATGGTGCAGTATCGCGGCCAGCTGATGCCGCTCATCAGCATGAACGATAATGTCGGCGTGAAAGCCGAAGGCGCGCAGCCGCTGCTGGTATTTTCCGACGGCGCCCGCTCGATGGCGCTGGTGGTCGACCAGATCATCGATATTGTCGAGGACAATCTGGATATCCAGGTGTCCGGCGATACGGCGGGCGTGCTCGGCTCGGCCATCATCAAGGGACAGGCAACCGAAATCATCGATGTCGGTCATTTCCTGCCGCTCGCCTTCGAGGACTGGTTCCGCAACAAGGATCATTCGGCGCGCCGGCGCCAGCGCACGGTTCTGCTGATCGACGACTCGCCATTCTTCCGCAACATGCTTGGCCCGGTGTTGCAGGCGGCCGGCTATGCGGTTACCGCCGTCGGCTCCGCCCGCGAGGCACTCGACCTGCTGCGTGAAGGCCGCGTCTTTGACGCTGCCGTCACGGATATCGAGATGCCGGAGATGGACGGCTTTGAATTCACCCAGGCTGTGCGCGCCGATTCGCGCACCGCCGATCTGCCGGTTATCGCGCTGTCGTCTTCGGTGTCGGCCGAAGCCATCGAGCGCGGGCGCCGCGCCGGCTTGCACGATTACGTCGCCAAGTTTGACCGCCAGGGGCTGATCGCGTCGCTCAAGGAACAGACCGAGGTGGAACGTGCAGCGTGACGAGCAACCCACGAACGTTGCCGCGGGCGACGACCATCTCGATGAATACGTCACCGCAATGGTGAGCGAACAGTTGTTCGGGCTGCCCATCCAGCGCGTGCAGGACGTGTTCAAGCCGGAGCGGGTGACGCGGGTACCACTGGCGCCGCCCGAGATCGCCGGGGTGCTTAATCTGCGCGGCCGTATCGTCACGCTGATCGACCTGCGCCGCCGGCTCGGTTTCGACGAGCGGGACAGTGAGGCAGAGCGCATGGCGATCGGCGTTGACGTCCGCGGGGAATCCTACGGCCTGCTGATCGACACTATTGGCGAGGTGCTCAAGCTCGGCGTGGCGACGCGCGAGCCCAATCCGCTCAATCTCGAGCCGGCGCTGGCGCGCGTGTCGGCTGGCATCCATCGGCTCGACGGAGAACTGCTGGTGGTGCTCGACATCGACCGCGTGCTCGACGT
This sequence comes from uncultured Undibacter sp., assembly GCA_964618715.1. Taxonomy (GTDB): domain Bacteria; phylum Pseudomonadota; class Alphaproteobacteria; order Rhizobiales; family Xanthobacteraceae; genus Pseudolabrys. The sequence goes on from CAZUDR010000369.1 coordinate 3,576, forward strand.
TGGCGTCGGTGCGATCGCCGCCTGAGGTGAATTGGAATCAATCAAACACGGTGACACAGGAAAGGGTGGAGTGATGAAAACCTGTCTGGTCGTTGACGACTCGAGCGTCATTCGCAAGGTCGCACGGCGCATCCTGGAAGGGCTCGACTTCGACATCATCGAGGCCGAGGACGGCGAGCAGGCGCTTGCGGCCTGCCGCGAACATATGCCGGCTGCGGTTCTGCTTGACTGGAACATGCCGAAGATGGACGGCTATGAGTTCCTGCGCTCGCTGCGCAAGCTGCCTGGCGGCGACGGTCCGAAAGTTGTGTTCTGCACGACGGAGAACGACGTTGCTCATATCGCGCGTGCGCTGCACGCGGGCGCCAACGAGTACATCATGAAGCCGTTCGACAAGGAGATCGTTGA
>CAZUDR010000370.1:0-3965 GCA_964618715.1 uncultured Undibacter sp.
CGACCGCATGCTGGCCGCGATCGGGCTTGACCGGACCTCCGCCTACATCGCCAACATCGTCCCCTGGCGCCCGCCCGGCAACCGTACGCCAACGCCGCAGGAGCAACAGGTGTGTCTGCCCTTCATCCTGCGCCAGATCGAGCTCGCCGACCCCGACGTGCTGGTCTGCCTCGGCGGCCCGTCGGCGCAGACCCTGCTCGGCGTCAAGGACGGGATCACCAGGATTCGCGGGCGCTGGTTCTCGTTTGACACCGGAAAGCGTGAAATCCGGGCCATGCCGACCTTCCACCCGGCATTCCTGCTGCGCAGCCCGCTACAGAAGCGTTTCGCCTGGCGCGACTTTCTGGCGATCAAGAAGGCGCTGGGCTAGTCCTTCTTCATGTACGCCGGCGTGCCGCCCTCGAGAAAATCTTCGCGCGGCGGCACGAAGATATCGACCACCTCCGTATCCTCGGGAAAGAACGCTTCGTGCTCGACGCCGGAGGGGATCACGACAACCTCGCCCGGCCCCATTGTCCGCCGTTCGTTGCCGAGGCGGAAGTCCATCCTGCCCTTGAGAAGCCAGGCGACCTGCTCGTGCGGATGCGCGTGCGCGCCCGCATGTGCTCCTGCCTTCATCGTCCACCACACGATCATACCCTGTTTGCCGGCGATCATGCGGCCGCTGATCTTGTCTGTGATGCGCCTCTCGGGCAACGCAGCCAGTTGCTTGAAGCCGACGCTGACGGTCATGGAAGGTTCTCCCGCCCGGTGACGTCAATCCTGAAGGCATATGGTGCAGGCATGGCGGCTAGCCCGACACTGCAAACTTGAACGCAAAGATCAAAGCAAGCACGATGACCGCAGGCTTGGCATCCTGAAGCTTGCCCGCGATCAGCTTGGCAAGGGCGTAGGTGATGAAACCGAGGCCGATGCCGGTGGCGATCGAATAAGTCAGCGGCATGGAGACGGCGGCGACCACTGCCGGCGCGTATTCTGTGACATCATCCCAGTCGATCTCGGCCAGACCCCGCGTCATCGCACAGGCGACATAGAGCAGCGCTGCCGCGGTGGCATAGGCCGGTATCATTCCGGCGAGTGGCGCAAAGAACACCGCCAGCAGGAACAGGATCGCGACGACCACCGCGGTCAGTCCGGTGCGCCCGCCGGCCTGCACGCCTGCGGCACTTTCGATGTAGCTGGTCGTGTTCGAGGTGCCGACCAGCGAGCCGATGACGGTGGCGGAAGAATCGGCCAGCAGCGCCTGCTTCATGCGCGGCAACTTGCCGTCCGGATCAAGAAGTCCCGTGCGATGGGTAATGCCGATCAGCGTGCCGGCAGTATCGAACAGGTCGACAAACAGCAACGTAAATACGACGATGAGGAACGTCGCTTCGAACACACGTGAGAAATCCAGCGCCAGAAACGTCGGTGCCAGCGAGGGCGGCACGGAAATGATGCCGCCATATGACGACAGGCCGAACGGCAGGCCGATGATCGCAACAACCAGTATGCCGATCAGGGTTCCGCCGATCACGCGGTGATAGTTCAACACCGCAACAATCACGAAGCCGAGAATGGCAAGGATCGCCGGCCCCTGCGTGAGATCGCCCAAGGTTACCAGTGTCGCAGGATGGTCAACGACAATCTTCGCGCTCTCAAGCGCGATGATGCCAAGAAACAGGCCGACACCGGCGCCGATCGCCAGCTTCAGGTTGCGCGGTATCGCGTCGATCACCCATTCACGTATTTTGAAGACTGAAATCAGCACGAAGATCACGCCCGAGCAGAACACGGCCGCCAGTGCCTGCTGGAATGTGAATTTGTAGCCGAGCACCACGGTGAACGCGAAGAACGCGTTGAGGCCCATGCCAGGCGCCAGCGCAATCGGGTAATTGGCATAGAGACCCATGATCAGCGTACCGGCGGCGGCCGCGATGCAGGTGGCGACGAACACCGCTCCTTTGTCCATACCGGCATTGGCGAGGATCTGCGGATTGACAAAGATAATGTAGGCCATGGTCAGGAACGTCGTTGCACCGGCAATGAGTTCGGTGCGCACGTTGGTGCCGTGCGCCCTGAGTCCGAAATAGCGGTCGAATGCGTCGGCCAGCGGCGCGCCCGACGTCGTGCCCGGTTTGCCGCTGCCACTTGTCTGATCAGTCATGGCTTACCCCTGGTGATCCGTCGTACCCGCGAGGGAAGCCTAGCCCGCCGCCCCGGACGGCGGCAGGCGGCGCCTGTGGATGATGTGGATACCTCCGGACAGGCGCCCGACGTGGCTTGATTTTGGGCATGCGGGGGAACATCGGGCGGCGTTTCCCGTTTTCCCAATCGTATTATGATTGCTTTCGGACGTCCGGCTGGAGTTTTGGCTAATGGATTTGGACCCCGTCCTGCTCGCCCGTTTGCAGTTCGCATTCACCGTCACATTTCACATCATCTTCCCGAGCTTCACCATCGGACTGTCAGCGTGGCTCGCAACACTTGGTGTGATGTGGTTGCGCACCGGCGACGAGCGCTACCAGATGCTGATGCGCTTCTGGATGAAGATCTTCGCCGTCTCGTTCGCTATGGGCGTGGTGTCAGGGATCGTCCTGTCCTACGAATTCGGGACAAACTGGAGCCGCTTCTCGGTCGCTGTCGGCAATGTGGTCGCGCCGCTGATCGGCTACGAAGTGCTCACCGCTTTCTTCCTGGAAGCGACCTTCCTCGGCGTGTTGCTGTTCGGCTTCAATCGTGTGCCTGCATGGCTCTACGTCATGTCGGCGGCAATCGTCGCCGTCGGTACCGCCATTTCAGCCTTCTGGATTCTCGCCGCCAACAGCTGGATGCATACGCCGGTCGGTTATGAAATGCGTGAAGGCATCGCGCATCCGGTCGACTGGCTGGCGATCGTATTCAATCCCAGCTTCCCCTATCGGTTTGCGCACATGCTCAACGCCGCCTATCTCACGACAGGCTTCGTGGTGCTCGCAGTAGGCGCGCGATACATCCTCGCAGGCCGCCATCCCGAACAGGCGCGCACAATGCTGCGCATGTCCATCGGGTTGTTGGCCGTTCTGGCTCCGCTGCAGCTCTTCCTCGGCGACCAGCACGGCCTCAACACGCTGGAACATCAACCGATCAAGATCGCAGCGATGGAGGCGCATTGGGACGGTTCGAAGCCGGGCGATTTTCATATCTTCGCCTGGCCCGACGAACAGACAGAAACCAACCGCTTCGCGATATCGATTCCGCACGGCTCGTCGCTGATCCTGACCCACGAATGGAACGGCCTGTTTCCGGGCCTCAGTTCCGTCCCCGCTTCCGAACGGCCGCCGGTCAAGATCGTATTCTTCGCCTTCCGCGTCATGCTGGCGATCGGCTTCTTCATGATCGCAGCAGCCTTGTACGGCGCGTATCTGTGGTGGCGCGGGCGCCTGTTCACGACGCGCTGGTACCTGCAGGTTATGGCGCACAGCTGGTGGATCGGTTTCGTCGCGGTCTGGGCAGGCTGGATCGTTACCGAAAGCGGTCGCCAGCCCTGGGTGGTGCAAGGCGTCCTGCGCACTGCCGAGGCCACGTCGCCTGTGATCGGAGAAAGCATCTTCACCAGTCTGGTGCTGTTCGTGCTCGCCTACGGCGTCGTGTTCTCGTTCGGCATCTACTACATCAATCGATTGATCGCCGGCGGACCGGACGCGCCGCCGCATAAAGAAGCGGGGCGGCAATCACCCATCAACCCCATATCGGCCGCGCAGGGTGCCGAGGGCTGAGAGCCGCAGCGCTGCCACAAGACCGCGCTCGTCCCGAGGAGGCGCATCATGGAATGGTATCTTCCCGTGATCTGGGCCGGTCTCATCGGCACTGCTGTGGCGCTCTACGTCATTCTCGACGGTTTCGATCTTGGCGTCGGCATCCTGTTTCCGTTCGCCGGCAACGAGCGCGAACGCGACCAGATGATGCGATCGGTGGCGCCGTTCTGGGACGGCAATGAAACCTGG
>CAZUDR010000371.1:0-3922 GCA_964618715.1 uncultured Undibacter sp.
CCTATAGCATTCGCACTCCGCTGGCAAAAGCCGCCCCGCGGCAATCTTTCCCGGACGCCGGGAGGCCGCTATAGAGCCCCGGCAACGGAGGTTTTCATGCCCGGTGCCGGCACCGACAAGACCAGACGCTGGCTGGAAACGCCGGGCCCCGTCGTCGTGCTGGTCGAGCCGCAGCTCGGCGAGAACATCGGCGCGGCGGCGCGCGCCATGGCGAACTTCGGGCTGTCCAGATTGCGGGTCGTGAAGCCGCTGCAGGGCTGGCCGAACGAGAAGGCGCTGGTGATGGCCTCCGGCGCCGACCGCGTGCTCGACGCGGCGCAGGTCTATGACAGCCTTGGCGCAGCCATTGCCGACTGCCATTTCGTGCTCGCCACCACCGCGCGGGTGCACGACCAGGCCAAGCCGGTGGTCTCGGCCGAGGCCGCCGCTGCCACCATGGCCCCGCGCGTCGCCGCCGGCGAGACCGTGGCGCTGGTGTTCGGGCGCGAGCGCATCGGGCTGGAAAATGACGAGGTGGCGCGCGCCGACGCGATTCTGACTCTGCCGGTCAATCCGGCCTTCGCCTCGCTCAACCTGGCGCAGGCGGTGGTCATTGTCTGTTACGAGTGGTTCAAGCAGAACGGCGGCGAGCTGCCGTTTTCCATGCCGGAGAAATCGCCGCCGGCCGCCAAGCAGCAACTCGACGCCTTCTTCGCCGATCTCGACCGCGAACTGGAAAAAATCGAATTTTTCCGGCCGGAGGAAAAGCGCGGCACGATGCAGATCAACCTGCACAACATCTTCCGCCGCATGCAGCCCACCCAGCAGGACATCCGCACGCTGCACGGCGTGATCACCGGCATCGCGCAGGGACGTAAAGGACCCGCACGCGGCGGCGTGCTCGACGCCGACGAGGCGCAGCGGCTGCGCGACCTGATTGCCGAACATGGCGCGGGACGCGTGCCGGGCGAGCGCGGTCCCGTGCGCGGACTGGCGAGACTGCTGCGTCGCAATCCGACCGAGCCCGAACGCAGGCTCTGGCAGGCGCTCACCAACGACCGCCGCTTTGCCGGCCGCGGCTTCAAGCGGCAGGTGCCGGTCGGTCCGCACATCACCGATTTCGTCTCCTTTCAACTGCGGGTCGTGCTCGACCTGGTGCCGGCGGCCGAAAGCGAGGAGGCCGCGCGCAACCGCGCCGACCGGCGCGCGTGGCTCGAGGCGCATGACTACCGTGTGGTGGACGTGAAGGTGGCAGAAGTGGAAAGCACGCCGGCCGATGCGCTCGACAGGCTCGCTTCCGCGCTCGGCAGGCCATCGTAGCGGCGCGAAGACGCCCCGCTTTGGTCATGCTTTGCAAATAGTAAAAGCGCGTCCCGGCCCGTGGCCGGTGTGCACAACCGTTTTGAAATCTCCCGGTGGCAGCCTCGCGCCGCATTCGAGGAGAGCGTTCCCATGTTTCGCAAGACCTTGCTGAGCCTGCCGCTCGTGTTGCTTGCCGCCGCACCGGCTGTCGCGGAGCGGGCCGACATGGGCTCCAGGGCCATGCTGAACTCCGCTGGCAATGACAATGTGCGTGTCCAGGTCCACGTCACGTTCTTCGTGGAAGGGGCGGCCGACGACAGCGATGCGTCGCTCAGGGCGCAGGAGGATGCGCGCCGCAAGCTCTACGAAAGCGCCGCGCGAGAATGCGATGTGCTGCTTGCGACCATTGCGTCCGCCTGCCGGGTCGAGTCGATCAATATCAACATCAACCGAAACTATCGCCCCCGGCAGGGCGACGGTTTCAACGTCTCCGGCAACTTCGGATTTCGCGTCACGCTCAAATAGCTCGCGTCAGCGCTTGAGCGCGCCGAGCACGGCCGCTGCGCTCGCGCGCAGCAGGCCGAGATCGCTGCCGATGGCGAGGAAACGGAAGCCGCGACCGGCCATGGCCAGCGCGCGCTCGGCGTTCGGGCAGAAGATGCCGGGGATCTTGCCCGCTTTCTGCGCCGCCTTGCAGATGGAATCGATGGCGCGCTCCACTTCGGGCGCGGTGAAATCCTGCGACGTGCCGCCGGACAGGGCGGTGGACAGGTCATAGGGACCGACGAACAGCGCGTCGATGCCGTCGGTCGCGGCGATGTCGTCGACGTCGTTGAGCGCCGTCGGCGTCTCGATCATGGCCAGCGTGACCGTGCCCTCGTTGGCCTCGCGCAGGTAGTCGGTGTTGGCGGTGCGCCCCTGCAGCATCATCGCGCGCTGCGGACCGAACGAGCGCTCGCCGACGGGCGGAAACTTGGCGGCGGAGACAAGGCGGCGGGCATCGCCGGCACTGTTGACCATCGGCGCGATGATTCCCTCGGCGCCAAAATCAAGCGCGCGGGAGACCGCGGCGAAATCCTCCAGCGGCACGCGCACGATCGGCGCACCGCCGCCATGATGCACCGCGCCGATGCCGGCGGTCAGCGTGGCCGTGTCCCAGAGACCATGCTGGACGTCGAGTACGACGGCCGGGAACCCCTCGCGCGCCAGTGTCTCGGCGGCAACGGGCGAACCCAGCGTCGACCAGCCGGCAAAAACCGTCTCGCCGGCGCGCAAGGCCGCGGAAAGCGGGAAGCGCTGACTGGCTGCCATGCGACTTTCGGCTGGTTTGCGGGCCCGGAGCCCGCGGTGCGCCTGCACCGCCCCGGGGGGAGCAGCCCTATTTGCCCGCCTGGATCTGCTGGACCGCCTGTGCCAGCAATTCGTTCATCTTGGCGCGGATCTGCTGTTCGTCGATGCCCTTGCCTTCAAGGTCCTTGGCCACCTTGCGCAGTACGTCGTTGTCGCCGGCCTCCTCGAAGTCGGCCAGGACGACTTCCTTGGCGTAGGCATCGGCCTCCGCGGCCTCCTTGCCCAGCACTCCGGCTGCCCACAGGCCGAGCAGCTTGTTCCGGCGGGCCATGGCCTTGAACCGCAGTTCCTCGTCATGCGCGAACTTCTTTTCGAAGCCTTCCTCGCGCTTGTCGAAAGACGTACTCATGTCGCCCTCGTTGCTTGCGACGCCCGCGCCGCGACCCTATATCCGCGCCTTGCATAACGCCCGGTCAGCGTCAAGGCAACATCCGGTACCGTCAATGCGGCGGAATTGCGAAGTGGACAACACTGGTCGGGCGTGATTGTGCTGTCCCGGACGATCGGCTAGGTTGGCCATATAGCCGGACGGGTTCGCGACACGCGATTCTCACGTTCGGCCCCGGCCGCGGACCTCGTCAATTCTTCCAAGGAGCCACGGCAAACGCGATGGATTTTCGAAAACCACGGTACACCCCCATGAGCCGCCGGCGCCGCATTTACGAAGGCAAGGCGAAGGTCCTCTATGAAGGCCCCGAGCCGGGAACGTTGATCCAGCATTTCAAGGATGACGCCACCGCCTTCAATGCCAAAAAGCACGAGGTGATTGAGGGCAAGGGCGTCCTCAACAACCGGATTTCCGAATACGTCTTCCAGCACCTCAACGACATCGGGGTGCCGACGCACTTCATCCGCCGGCTCAACATGCGCGAGCAGCTGATCCGCGAGGTGGAAATCATTCCGCTCGAGGTCGTCGTGCGCAACGTCGCCGCCGGCTCGCTGGCGCAGCGGCTCGGCATCGAGGAAGGCACCCAGCTGCCGCGCTCGATCATCGAATTCTACTACAAGAACGACGCGCTCAACGACCCCATGGTGTCGGAGGAGCACATCACTGCCTTCGGCTGGGCCAGCCCGCAGGAGATCGATGACATCATGGCGCTGGCCATCCGCGTCAACGACTTCCTCTCCGGCCTGTTCCTCGGCGTCGGCATCCGCCTGGTGGACTTCAAGATGGAGACCGGGCGGCTTTGGGAAAACGACATGATGCGCATCGTGGTGGCGGACGAGATCAGTCCCGACTCCTGCCGGCTGTGGGACATCAAGTCGAACGACAAGCTCGACAAGGACCGTT
>CAZUDR010000372.1:0-3891 GCA_964618715.1 uncultured Undibacter sp.
CGCGGAAGGCGACCTCGGTGCCCTTCTTGTTCATCGCTGCGATGATGGCGGGATCCTTGGCCGCCTTTTCGAACAGCGCCGCCCAGTGCTCCACTTTGTCGGCCGGCGTTCCCTTGGGCGCCGAAACGCCGCGATAGGTGCCTTCGACCAGGTCGATGCCCTGTTCGCGCATGGTGGGAACATTGGGAATCAGAGGGTTGCGCTTTTCAGTGAAGATGCCGAGTGCCTTGAGCTCCCCGCTCTGGATGTACTTCACCGCGGCGGCCAGGTTGATCTCGCCGACCTGAATATTATTGGCCAGCAGCGCGGTCATCCGCTGGCGTGTGCCGTCATAGGAGATGTGCTTGAACTTGACGCCGGTCATGTCTTCCAGCAGCAGGAACCAGAAATGGCTGGTCGAGCCCAAGGTGCCGCCGGCGAGGATGGTGCCGGGGGCCTTCTTGGCGGCGGCGACCAGCTCCTTGACATTGTTCCACGGCACATTCTTGTTGGCACCGATGATCGGCGGGGTGCGGGTCAGCATTACCACTGGCTCAAACGCGTCCCAGGTGAAATCGACGCGGCCGTTCAGGTAGCTGGTCAACGCGCTTTGATGGATCGCAAACAGGGTGCAGCCGTCGGGCGCCGCCTTGCGTGCTTCGCGCGCGCCCTTGTTGCCGCCCTGGCCGGAGATGTTGACGACCTGGAGGCTCGGTTTGGCACCTGCCTTGTTCACAGCTTCGGTGAAGATGCGGAAGATAACGTCGGTGCCGCCGCCCGGGGACCACGGCACAATCAGTTTGGCGGTACTGCAGGGAAACTCGACGGACTGTGCCGGCGTAGCAGCGAAAGCGACAGCCAAGGCCGCGATGCCAACGCCTACGAGCTTTGCGTGCTTGAACATGACAGTCTCCTTCTACCTACGACCTCAAGATGGCTTGTCATTGTTTTGCTGCCGCATGAGGTAACGCTATCGGATGTCGTCCGCCCGTGCATTAAGAATTTCCCCGATTTGGCAAATTCGTTCCGGGGCTGCGAAACTGCCCGACCCAATGGCTGCGGGCACTACGCATTCCATGTCGTCGCAGCATTTGTACCAAAAACCTTGCCGGCATTGACCAGCCGAAGGAAACGCACGTTTCTGCGGCGCATTCCATTGCCGCGGCGTCCGCGCTTGGGTTCTGATACCCAGAATTTCATCAACACAATGTCGGGATTCAGGTTCTCGGTAGATGCAATTGGGCTAACGGCCGCGTTCATGTGCCGATGCAGATGGAGCCGCCGAGTTTTCGCAACGCCGCGATAATGCTCAAGGCGGTGATCTTTCCGGTTCTCGGATTCTCGCTCGGGATATTGGCAATTGTCATGGAGAATTCGGCGCTGTCGCTGACCACAGTGATGGTGTGTGTGTTGCGGGTCAATCCCGGGTCGGCCCAGATCTCGATTGTGGTGCGGTCCGGGCCGATCCCCGCCAGGCTTAGCGCTGCAGCGACATTGACGTTAGCAGGAAATCCCTTCACCGCCTCGCGCGCGCTGCCTTCGTACAGTTTCAAGGGCTCGGTGATACCGTGCAGATCGATCCCATGCTCGGTCAGGAATGGTGCGCCCATGAGCCCGGCGGGGGGCTTGCGCGAGATCATCCGGATCGACTCGATCTTGCCCTCGGCCGCTGCCTGAACTGCATCGAGCCCGAGCAGCGCGCCGGTCGGCACCAGGATTCGAGCGCCGGTTTTCCTGGCAAGCTCGATGATTTCGGGATGCGCGATCAGGGCGCCGACGCTGATCACAAGCAGGGTCTTCCCGGCGCGGACGACCGGTTCGGCAATTGCGGCGAAGATCTCGGCTGGCGCGCATTCGATCACGATGTCGGCGAATTCGATCAGCTTTTCGACCGGAGCGATCGGAACCTGTCTGCGATATTTGGCGACGATGTCTGCCGCGCGCTTCACGTTGCGTGCCGATACCGCCGCCAGACGCAACCCCGGGATTCCCTCATCCAGCCGCTCGCCGACTTTACGGCCAATCGCACCGAAGCCAGCGATTGCCACCGGAATCTCGGGCCCGCTGTCTTCCCGATCATCTTTCATTGTCAACATGCACGTTCGCTTGCCGAATCCACCTGTGTGTATCGAAAGCCTGCCCTGGCGACCATACCAGTGTTGTCCGGTAAAATTCCCCCATTCTCTCCCCCCGGATGCCACTTCCATTGCGCAGGGAATTTACCAGTTCCAGTCAGTCCGCGGGAATTGCAATGAGAAGTCGCCGGGCGCGCGACTATGACAGCGCCGGCGTGATCTCGCTGATCGTCACCTGGGGCATCAGCCGCTGCACTTCTTCCTGGCGGCACAGTTCGGTACCGGGGCTCATCACCGCGGCGGAGGCGGCGGCCACGCCCGTACGGAACGCTTCGTCAACCGGCTTGTCGGCAGCCAGTGCGGCGACCATGCCGCCGAGGAAGCTGTCGCCGGCACCGACTGCGCTGGTCACCTCGATCTTCATCGGCTCTGCGCGCCACACGCGCTGTGCAGTAATCAGCAGCGCGCCCTCCTCACCCAGCGTCAGTGCAACCATTTCAGCACGGCTGGCGGCGATGAGCTTGCGGCAGGCCGCGATGTAGTCACTCTCCTTGTCGAGCTGCGCGCCGACAAAGTCGCTGAGTTCGTGCTGGTTCGGCTTGATCAGCGCCACACCTTCATCGAGTGCCGGTCCGAGCCCGGGCCCCGACGTATCGAGCACCATTTTTGCGCCGAGGGCCTTGGCGTGGCGTGCCACCATGGCGAAAAAATCGCTGGGCACACCGGGCGGAATGCTGCCGCTGGCGACCACAAATCTCGGCTTCTCCGGCAGCGTCGCCAGCTTGTCGAGACAGGCCTCCCATTCGGCCCGGTGCAGTTTGGATCCCGGCAGCACGAAGCGGTATTGCTCGCCTGTTTCCTCCTCGAACGCGGTAAAATTCTCCCGCGTTTCCACGTGTGACGGCGTCACGACACTGTCGATGCCCTCGCGCTCGACCAGCCGCTGCAGAAGCTTGCCGATGGCACCGCCGATCGGATAGATCGCCGCCACATCTCCGCCAAGGCGATGAACGACGCGGGCGACATTGATGCCGCCACCACCGGGATCGCGTTTGGGCGCGGAACAGCGCAACTTCCGCACGGGCTCGACGCGGCCGACATTGACGAAAATATCAACCGCCGGGTTTATGGTGAGGGTGACGATATCTGGCACTTTATTGCATCCGTTTCGGTTGCGGCGCCGGTTTCGGGTGGAAATTTTATCGTTGGCCGGGAAATGGGTATTTTTTGGTCCCGATCATCTCCTTTCGATAACGAAAATTTCGCAGTCGACGCATGCCATGCATGCAGGGACGCCGTGGTTTTTGACGATGACCGCCGCGCCTGCGCATGGTTATATCGCGACATGACCGTCCGGTCGTGATGAAAGTTTCCGCACACAATGATTGATCCGCTCTACTCGTTGTCGGGCTTTGCTGTCGGTTTGCTCGTCGGCATGACCGGTGTCGGCGGCGGCGCGCTGATGACGCCGCTGTTGATCCTGGGATTCGGCGTGGCGCCGGCGACAGCGGTTGGCACCGATCTTCTTTACGCCGCGGCCACCAAAACCGGCGGCAGCCTGGTGCACGGCTTTGCCCACAGCATTGACTGGCGCGTGGTGCGACGACTTGCGAGCGGCAGCGTCCCGGCCACGATCCTTACGCTTGCCGCGCTGTCGCTGTTCAACCTCGACGGCGAGGCTGCGCGCGCCCTGATTACCGTTGTACTCAGCTTTGCGTTGTTCCTCACGGCATTCGTACTCGTGTTCGGCCAGGCTCTGGTTGCGGCCTATCGTACGCGCGTCGCCCAGGTCGCACCCGAGCGAACGGCCGCTACAACGGTCGTCGTTGGCGCGGCG
>CAZUDR010000373.1:0-3889 GCA_964618715.1 uncultured Undibacter sp.
CGGCGGCGACACGGTGAACGAGCTGCCCTACTGTTCCTACCACTCGCGCGTCGCCTACCAGCCGGCGAACGAGCGTCGCCGCGACAAGCGGCCGTTCCGGAACTAGGCGAGGGGCGGGGGGAGCAATTCTTCGCTGTCGTTCCGGCCGAGCCAACGGGTCCGCGCGAAGCGCGGCCCGATGATAAACTCCGCGAGGGCCGGGACGACGCCGGAGAGAAGCTGCACCGTTCAATTTTCAAACAGCCCGCCTGCGCGCTTCGGCGCGGCAAGCCAACGCTGCGCCGCCCGTGTTGTTTGGCATGGGCGCCGGGTGCGCCCTTCTTCCCTTCTCCCTCTCATGACGAGAGGGAATGGAGCGCCGCGTGGCGCATCCAGTGTAATCCGCGCTTCGGCGAAGCGCGGGCACCCTTTGGCGAAAGGGTGCGCGCCCCGCGGCGCTCCATTGCGGCGTTTTCCGGCGCCGGGCCGCGCTTTGCCCGCAGTCCGCTGTCGTCCTGCCTCCGGCGCACTCTCTGCGGCCCCGGCTCGGTGGCCGCTCCTGCGCGCCTCGGGCCGCCTCGAGCGGCCTGCCGTCAGCCAGCTCCTGGCAGGGACCCGTAGTGGTCCCGGGCGGGAGCCCCGGCGCCGCCCGGGAGTTCCGGCTGACGAGGCCGGAACGCGCGGGCACCGCATCCATCCCCGCCTCATGCGTCTCATGAAACGCCCTCGAAAGGGACGGACGAACGGAATATTATCCCAAGGAATATATACCTGTCAAGCGGCCCGGCGCATGAGCCGTGCAAAAAAAGACCGCCTTGCGGCGGCCTTTGCAATTGCGACGCCCGTCCTCGCGCGGCACGTCAGGCAAGCAGCAGGTGGTTGTCGATTGTCAGGTAGCTGCTGCCGACGGAGGGGTCCTGAACCTGATAACCAAGGTCGGCCATTGCCGCGACCGTCGTATCCGAGAGCCATGTCTGCTCGTTCAGAACGATATAGCCGGTCATCAGCTCGTTGGACGCGATCTTGCCGTCCACCATGAATGTGTTTTCATCCCAGTGCGAGCCGGCCGTGCCGGCGCCGCCATCCTGCTCCAGCGGCACCTCGCCGGCTCCATAGGCGGCGACGGCGTTTGCTCCCGTAAAGTTTCCGAAGCTGTCCACCAGATCGAGGTTGTCGAAGATCAGGCCGGCGAAGCCAAGGGCATGGCCCATTTCGTGCGCGATGATGCTGTCCCAGGTGCCGGACCAGCCTTCCTTGACGGAGTTTTTCAGGTCGGTGGAATCGAGCGTGATCGACGAGGTGACAGGCAACCACTCGTCGACCGATCCGGGGTCCCTGACCGCGAAAATCTGGGTCTGGGCCAGCACGTTGCCAAACAGTGGATTGCCTGATCCGTCGATGCGGCCGATCGACATCTCGATAGTGATATCATCGACCGGATTGCCATTGAGATCGATGTCGTCTCTCACATCGCCGGTGATGATCGAGGTCCACAGGTCGGCCGCCCAGGTCACGACGGCCTGCTGCTGGGCGGTCCAGCTGCCGCCGAACTCGATATGGATATTGAACTCGTTCGCATCGGAAACCGACAAGTCGCCGGTGGTGTAGGTGGTTGGCAGACTGCTGCCGCCGCCGCCGCCGCCATTGCCGCCGCCGTTGCCGCCACCACCGCCATTCGTGCCCCCACCCCCGCCTCCCGGCTGGGAGCCGCCGCCACCGCGCGCGTCCGCAAGGCCTGCAAACACGTCGGGAGCGGCGGACGTGCCCGCCGGAAATGAATCCGCGCCGAAATCCACGACCTGCCAGGACGGCGAGCCGCCTTCATAGGCCGCGCCCTGCCAGCCGACGCCCGCCAGCCCGTGGTCCGGCCGGTCGGCGAAATTCATGCCGTCGAAGTCCGGCGTGAGCACCCCGGCATCCAGGCCACCGCCATGAACCGTCAGGGAGCCGCCATTGTCGTCACCGCCGACATCCGGCACGCCGCCCGGACCGGCGGACGCCGTCACGTCGATACTCACATCGGGTGCGTAAAACGCCGGCAAGGTCGCGCCCTCGCCGTCCATGCCCGCGGCATCGCCGGCGTTTTCGAAAATCCAGTGCGCATCAAAAACCGAAGGACTGCCGCCGGTCATCGAGACCGGGTCCAGGCTTCCGGAAAAAAGAAACTGGCCTTCGGCAGAAACAAAGAAGGCCGCGCTGCCGTCACTCGGCGAACCTGTTACCGGCGCACCGGGAACATGAAGCTGGCTTCTGGTCGACATCAGACACCTCCCGATAACGGACGCCCGGCGACGAGCTTGTTTCCTTCACGCGTCCGTTATCGGAGGCAGATGTTGAGGCGGGGTGAACCAACTGCATCTCATTTGTGTCAGAGTTTCCGAAAAACTGGAATCACAGTAATTGGCTTCGGTCGCTGACGGGCCGCAGCCCCGATTTCCCTCAATGTACCGTCGTGAGATCCGGGAAATGCGCGGCAAAGCCGTCGAGGATGAACTCGACCGCGATGGCGAGAATGATCAGCCCCATGAGGCGGTTGAAGACGGTCGTGACCAGGGGCCCGAACAGGTGCCTGGTGGCGGCGGCGATCGCCAGGGTGACGACGATGTAGAGCGCAATGACAAGAAGCACACCCGTCACCAGCAGCTTGTGCGCCATTGACCCGCCGTGCATGTCGGAGAAGATGATGATGGTGGTGATCGCCCCGGGCCCGGCGAGGATCGGGATGCCGAGCGGCACGATGCCGAGCGCCAGCCAGCTTTCCGTCGGCCGTGCGGCCGGCCCCGGCGTGACCGTGCCCGACCGGATCATGTCGATCGCCAGCAGGAACAGCAGGAAGCCGCCGGCGATGCGGAACGCCGCCATGGTGATGCCGAAGGCGGCGAGCAGCGCCTCGCCGTAGAACGTGAAGAAGACCATGGTCACCAGGAAGGTGACCGCGGCGACGAGAGCCACGCCGATCTTCTCCTGCAGCGGGCGCTCGCCGACGAGATTGAGAAACAGCGGCACGATGAAGGGCGGCGAGACGCGCGCGAAAACACCGATGAAGATCTTGGTGTATTCGCTCCAGTCCTGAAGCTCGCTCCAGCCTGATTGATCGAGCACGTCAGCCCCCTGGCGTTCCCCCGGTACGCTAGGCGCTCCGGGGCCGAGGGCTCAAGGTCTTCGGAAGCGGGACCCCGCGCGTGGCAGCGAAAAGGCGGCTCCATATGGAGCCGCCTCTGCGTTCAGGGGTATGCAATTTTCGATCCGGCCGGTCGCCGGGGCCGGATCGCCGGCCCCGGCAATCGGTTGCATTGCTGCGCCGGCTAACGGGCGCCCATCGTCGATTTGAGCTTTTCCTCGATCGAGCTGAGGTTGAACGAGCCCGGTGTCTGGCTCGGCGGGTAGTCCTTCATGGTCTTCAGGAAGTTGGCCGCCAGGGCCTGGATCGGCACGATGACGAAGGCGCGGTCCAGCACCCAGTCGTTGTAGGTGTTCGCGTTGTGCTGGGCCTTCTCGAACGGGTCGCGCCGCAGGTTGAAGATCAGCGGCACGCGCAGCTCGATGAACGGCTCGCGCCAGACTTCGAAGGCATGTCCGCGGTTCTCCAGGAACACGATCTTCCAGTCGTCGTAGCGCGCCGCAACGATCTGGCCGTCGTCGTTGACGTACCAGAACTCGTGCCGCGGCGACTCCTTGGTCTTGCCGCTCAGGTAATCGAGCTGGTTATAGCCGTCGATGTAGTTCTTGTACGTCCGGCCGTTCAGTTCGACGCCGTTGCGCAGCTTCTCCTTGATGTCGGTTGCGCCGGCGGCGGCCGCGAAGGTCGGCAGCCAGTCCTCGTGTGAAACGATGCCGTTGAGCACCGTGCCGGCCGCGAACTTGCCGGGCCAGCGCACATAGGCCGGCACGCGATAGGCGCCTTCCCAGT
>CAZUDR010000374.1:0-3885 GCA_964618715.1 uncultured Undibacter sp.
ACCTTCGCCGAGAAGCTCGGCAAGCAGACCGCGCTGGCGGAAGACTTCCCCGCCTTCATCGTCAACCGCATCCTGCTGCCGATGATCAACGAGGCGATCTACACGCTCTACGAGGGCGTCGGCAACGTCGAGTCGATCGACACCGCGATGCGGCTCGGCGCCCACCACCCGATGGGGCCGCTTGAGCTTGCCGACTTCATCGGCCTCGACACCTGCCTGTCGGTCATGCAGGTGCTCTACGAAGGACTGGCCGACTCGAAATACCGGCCCTGTCCGCTGCTGGTGAAGTACGTCGAGGCCGGCTGGCTCGGCCGCAAGACGCAGCGCGGCTTCTACGACTACCGCGGCGACAAGCCGGTGCCGACGCGCTGAGCGAACCTACGCCGCAGCGGCGGCGAGTTGCGGCATGGTTTCCTGCCAGCACGGCAGCGCCGAGACGCGGCCAAACCAGTTGCTCACATGCGAATGGGATGCGACCGGCAGTCCGGCGCGTTCGGCATAAAACAGCGGCGCGGCGACCGAGAAGTCGGCCAGCGTCACGTCACCGCCGACGAGGTACGGTCTCGCCGCCAAATGGGCGTCAAGAACGGCAGCTTCGCGATTGAAACATGCAAGTCCCTTCGCCACCACAGCCTCGTCCGGCGCACCAAGCTTCAGCGCCTGCTTGACCAGCCGCTCGAACAGCAGCGGGTCGCAGCCGTCCTTGCTCCAGTGCGCGAGTTGCCAGCTCTGCCAGCGCATGATGTCGGCGCGGGCACGGGCGTCCTCGGGCCAGAGCGAATTGGGCTTCCGACTGGCCAGATACTGCATGATCGCGGTCGACTCCCACAGCCTGAGGTCGCCGTCGATGAGCGTGGGCGTGCGGCCGGTCGGGTTGAATGCGAGATAGCCAGGTGTGTGGGACTGCCCCCTGGTCAGGTCGACGAGTTCGAAGTCGAGCGGAATCCCGAGATGCGCGGCGACCGCGCGCACTTTCCAGGTGTTGGGCGAGGGCGGAAAGCCGATGAGCTTCATGACACGCTCCATTGCTGCTGTGTGCTCGGGAGCCGGCGCCGTCCAGTGGGCGCCGGCGTTGTCTAGTACTCGTCGTGCCTGCGGATCCAGGCCATGCTCCACGGCAACGCATCCTCGTCGCGGCCCTTCGGCGCGAGGTCGAGCATGTTGTAGGTGCCGATGATGATGTCGAGGCCACGGCCATAGGTCGAATATGTGTGGAACACGGCGCCGCCTTCCTTGATGAAGACGCTGAGACCCGGCGCCTCCTCGCTGGGGAACGGGCCCCTGGCGTAGTTGTATTCGACGTTGCCGCCCGCCTTTTCCTCCGGCGTAAACGAGACGTGGAAATCGTAGTTGAAGTCGTTGCCGTAGGACGACACCCATTTGAAATGCCAGCCCATCCGTTTCCTGTAGGCTTCGATCTCGGCGAGTGGCGCGCGCGCGACGACCACGAAACTCACGTCGCGCTGGGCAAGGTGGATGTTTGCGCCGTCGAAATGATCGGCGAGAAACGAGCAACTCGGGCAGCCCTGCACCCAATCCGGCCCCAGCATGAAATGATAGATCATGAGCTGGTTCTTGCCGGCGAACAGGTCCGCCAGCGTTTCCTTGCCCGCCGGCCCCTCGAAGACGTAGTTCTTCTCGACCTTCTCCCACGGCAGTTCGCGCCGTGCGGCGCTCAGCTCATCGCGGGCCCTGGTGAACTCCTTCTCCTTGGCCAGCAGGGCCTTGCGAGCCTTGAGCCATTCATTCTGCGAAACGACTGCGTGTTGTGCCATTGACTGCCTCCTGCGATCAGGTCAGAAAATTCTCGAGCCGGTCCATGAAGCTGGTCCAGCCGGCATTGTGACGGTCGCGCGCGGCTTCATCGAAGAACTGCTCGTGATGCAGCGTCATCAGCGTGCCGTCGCCGTCCGGCTTGAAGCTGACGGTGACGAGCGATTCACGTTCGGGCGTCGACTTCCAGGCCCAGGTGAAAACCAGCTTCTCGTTGGGAACGATCTCGCGATAGACGCCGGAGACGTCGTGCTCGTCGTCCGCCAGGATCATCTTGATGTGGTAGCGGCCGCCAACGCGCAGGTCGCACTCGGCGACAATCTTGCGGGCGTTGCCGGGGCCCATCCACTGCTTCATTTTCTCCGGGTCGGACCAGGCCGTGTAGACCTTCGCCGGCGGCGCCTTGAAGCGGCGCTTGATGGTGAGGCTTGGCTTGGTGCTGACGGCGGCCATGGTTCTTCCTCCAGAAAAGCGGCGAGGCGGTCGAGGCGTTCGGCCCAGAACTGCTGATAACGATTGAGCCAGTCGTTGGCCTCCCGCATCGGCTCCGCGCGCAAGGTACAGGAGACGGTGCGTCCGACCTTTTTGCGGGTGACGAGGCCGGCATCCGTCAGGACGTCGAGGTGCTTCATCACCGCCGGCAGCGACATGGCGAACGGCCTGGCAAGCTCGCTCACGGAAATGCCACTACGTTCGCCGAGCTGGGCCAGCAGTGCGCGCCGGGTGGGATCGGCGAGCGCGGCGAACGTCGTGTCGAGCGACCTGGGCGAATAGTAAACCATTTGGTTAAGTATAGGACCGCCGCCGCGCCTGTCAAGCCGGGGGGCGGATCTTTGCCATTTGTTGACCAAATGGCCGTAGTTAAGGACCCATGAATCCGGCATCTCTAGCGGCGGCACTGGCCGGCGCGCAGGCAAGCGGCGCGCAGATGGCCATGGCGGCCAAGATGATCCGCATGAATGCGGACAGCGCAGCGTCGATCGCGAAGGTGCTCGAGGCCGCCCAGCAGAACCTGAACAGCCTCGCCAGCGTCGCGGCGGGGGTCGGGCAGAACGTCGATATCAGCGTATGACAGCGGCCGCCGGCGGATGCCGACCGGATCTCATTGCTGCAAGGCCGCCTCGATCAGCTTGACGGCGTCATCACTCGCCCATTCGGCGGGGCCGGCAAGGGTGCCGATCTCGCAGCCATTTGGATCGATCAGCAGCGTGGTCGGCATGCCGAACGCGCGCCCGATCGCCTTCAGATCCTGAAAGACCTTGGCGGTCGGATCGGCGTGATAGGCGAGATGGCTGATCCCGAGCGATTGCAGGAAAGCCTTCGGCTTGTCGGGATCGCGGGTGTCGATGTTGACCGCCACCACCTCGAAATCCCTGCCGCCCAGTTTGCCCTGCAGCGCATCCAGTGCCGGCATCTCCTTGCGGCAGGGCACGCACCACGTGGCCCAGAGGTTGAGCAGCACGGTGCGACCACGGAATTCGGCCAGGCTCGTCTTCTTGCCCGTGCCATCCTCGAAGACCAGATCGGGGACCTTCAGCGGGCTCCTGGCGACGTTCACCGCGGCGACCTCGCCGCGCGCAAAGGGGGCCACCTTCCCGGCCAGTTCGACAGCCGGCCGGCAGGCCTGGTCCGCGCCCGCATTGCCTGTCAGGGTGGCAATCCCGTATACCGCAGCGACACCGATGACGACGCCGGCGACGCCGCCCGCCGCGATCAGGGCGAGCCGTTTCCCGGCGAAACTGGATGAAGAGCGGTCGGTCACGATCGGCAAAACCTCGGTAGACGTGCCAAGAGCTGCACCATGAGCAACAAAATGTGGGGCGGGCGATTTACGTCCGGACCCGACGCCATCATGGAGGAGATCAACGCCTCCATCGATTTCGACCGGCATCTCTACCGCCAGGACATCGCGGCGTCCAAGGCCCATGCCGAGATGCTGGCCAAGCAAGGCATCATTGCGGCGGACGACGCCAAAAAAATCGCTCACGGTCTAGACACGATCCTGTCAGAGATCGAAGCGGGCAAATTCGATTTCAAACGCGCGCTGGAAGACATCCACATGAACGTGGAGGCGCGCCTTGGCGACCTCATCGGACCAGCCGCCGGCCGCCT
>CAZUDR010000375.1:0-3875 GCA_964618715.1 uncultured Undibacter sp.
AGCGGCTCGAGCAATTCTATCCTTTGGTTCTCGCGCTATTGCGACCCGCTCCTCCTCGAAGCGGGCGGATTCAAAGACGTGGATGGCCGGGACAAGTTTACAGCCGGGCCGGCCGAAGGCCGGACCCGGTTGCCCGGCCATGACGAGCCAGGATCTCGTCGCTGACGCCGCGCCAGTCCGGCCTATGCCGGGCGGCGGATCATGCGGCCGATCCAGATGAGGATGCAGGCGCCGACGAAGCCGGCGACGAGATAGCCGAGCCAGCCCGCCACCTGCAGGCCGAGCAGGCCGAACAGGAAGCTGGCGATGGCGGCGCCGACGATGCCGAGCACGATGTTCATCAGCAGGCCCATGTCGCTCTGCATGACCTTCTCGGCGAGCCAGCCGGCCAGACCGCCGATGATGATGGCGGCGATCCATCCGACCTGTGCGTCTTCCATGACCTTGCCTCCGCGCTGCGGCATCCCCTGACGGGCGCCGGGAACAACGTCCGGCGCGGCGAAACGTTCGGCCGGCGGTCCTGCCCCCCGGGGCACGGGGCCGGACGGCAGCCGCCGGCGGGCGCCATCGCCACCCCGGGGCAAGGACCGGCCCCGACATGAACGCGGCGGCCGGCTCAGCCGCCGTGCGACTGCTCGTCGATCCTGCGGCGCATCTCCTGCAGCCGTTCGAGCTGGGCGCGCAAATCGTCGAGTTCGGTCGACGCGCGGTCCTCGATACCGGGGCGGACGCGTTTCTTCTGCGCGGCAATCCGCGTCCTCAGCGACGCCAGTTCCGCGTCCAGCCGGTCTATGAATTCCGGGTCCATGCCCGTCAGATGTGGGAACGACGAAAGGGCAGACAAGCCCGCGCCCCCGGGCCGGTTTTCAGGGCGGTCCGGCACCGCCGGCGTCTGTTGCCGCGCCATGACCGCGACGGCGCGCCATGAGGACCCGGCCGTGGCGGCGGGACACCGCGCCGCTCACGCCTGCGCGGCCGCCACGCGGCGGTCGAGGAAGGCTGAGAGGTGGGCGCTGAGGTCGCGGGCATCGTCGCCGGCGCCGTCGATCAGCGCCGACTTGCGCCGGCGCAAAAACTGCGTGCCCATCAAATAGAGGCCGGGCGCCTCCGTCACGCCGCCGTCGTGGCGGATGCGGCCCTTGCGGTCGAGCACCGGCACGGCGAGCCAGGAATAGTCCGGCCGGTAGCCGGCGGCCCAGATGATGGTTTTGATGCCGCCGCCGGCGAGGTCCATGCCGAGCGGCGGCGCCACCTCGACGCGGGTGGGCGGCAGCCGCTCCGGCGGGCCGACACCATCGTCAACGCCGTTTGCCCGCGCCCAGTCGTCGAGCAGGTCAAGCAGCCGGCCCATCTTGAGGTCGGACAGCGCGCACATGTTGGCGAGCGAGCCGGCGAACTGCGCCTGGCCCGCGTCCGTGATGCCGGCGAGGCGGCCGGTGAGCGTCACGCCCAGATCGGTGAGCACATTGAGGTCGAGGGTGGAGCGGTCGGGCGTGCCGGCGAGCTGCAGCGAGGGCACGCGGCGCGCACGGTTGATGTCGTCGACCTCGTCGTAGCGCTCGTCGAGCACGCCGGCGGCGTCCATCCACCATTCGAGGTCGCGGCCGCGATAGGTGCGCGGCGCGCGGATGTGCTCGCCGACGCAGAGCGTCACCGGCCGCCCCGACCGTTGTATCTCGCAGGCGATCTGGGTGCCGCTGGAGGAGGCGCCGACCACCATGACGCCGCCGTCGGCGAGCTGCCCGGGGTTGCGGTACTGCTGCGCCGTGAGCTGCGCGATCGACTTCGGCACGCGGGTGGCGAAGGCGGGCACCGCGGCGATGTTGCAGGCGCCCGAGGCAATCACCACGCTGCGGCAGCGCCAGTCGCCATTGTCAGTGCGCACGGTGTAGCCGACGTCGTCGCGGGCGACCGACGTCACCGTGGTGTGGGTGTGCACCGGCGCGGCGATCGCCTGCGCATAGCCGGCGATGAAACCGACCACCTCGGGCAGCGTGCGGTAGCCGTCGGGATCGTCGCCTTCGTAGCCGTAGCCGGGCAGCCGGCTCTGCCAGTTGGGGGTGAGCAGCCGCAGCGAGTCCCAGCGCTCGCTGCGCCACGACTGCGCCACCTCGCCGCGCTCGAGCACCACGTGGTCGATGGCGCGCTCCGACAGGCAGCGGCTCATCGCCAGGCCGGCGTGGCCGGCGCCGATCACGACTGTGGTGACGGTCCTAATCGGCGCGGTCCTTCACGGCGACCCGGACGCCAGGCCCGGCTCACTTCACCTCGACGGTGACGTTGGTCGGGTTGGTGACGATGTCGTAGACCGCCGAGCGCTTCTGCGACTGCGCCACCAGCGCCTCGATGTCCTCGCGCTTGGCGTCGGCGTCGATCTGGTAGGTGACCTTGATGCCGTCGAAGCCGTTGCGCACGTCGCTGTCGACGCCGAGGATGCCCTGGATGTCCATGTCGCCCTCCAGCGTCGCCTTCACCGAGCGCAGCTGGATGTTGCGGTTCTGCGCCACCGCGGCGATGCCGGCGGTGAGGCAGCTGGCCAGCCCGACCAGCACGTATTCGACCGGCGTGGCGCCCTTGTCCTCGGAGGCGAACACTTCCGGGTGGTCGGCGTCGAAGGAGAAGGTCTTGCGGTGGCGCTGCTCCTGGCCGAGGCCGTAGAAGCCCTCGACCTCGGAATGGCTGTGGGTGCCGTTCTTCCATTCGCAGGTGGCGCGCCACTTGAACTGCGCGGCTTCCGGGGTCTGTTCGAGCGCCTCGCGCGCGGCGAGCAGGGCGTCAACATTGACGCCATTGTTGGCGGTGGCAGCAGCCTGGGCCATGGGATCCTCCGTTCTGTTGTGCGGCTTGTAGAACATAGCATCGCGCCATGACAGGACGAGTTCAAGGTCCGCCGGCAAATCGGGGGTGGCGGGCTGCCTCAAACGGGCCGCGCGCCGCTCAGCGGTTGAGGGAGGCGTCTTCCACCATCCAGGCGACGAGGTCCTCGAAGGAGACGCCGGCATGCGCCGCCATCTCCGGCACCAGCGAGGTCTCGGTCATGCCCGGCTGGGTGTTGACCTCGAGGCAGGAGAGTCCCTCGAGGCCGGGCCGGCGGTCGTCCCAGCGGAAGTCGGCGCGGCTGACGCCGCGGCAGCCGAGCGCGTCGTGCGCGGCGAGCGAGAGTTCGCGGCAGGCCTCGTAGATCTCGGACGGCACCGGCGCCGGCAGGATGTGCTTCGATCCGCCGGGCGCGTATTTGGCGCGGTAGTCGTAGAACGGCTCGCCGGTCGGCACGATCTCGATGACGCCGAGCGGCTTGTCGCCCATCACCGCGCAGGTCAGCTCCTTGCCGGCGATGTAGGTCTCGACCATGACGATCTCGCCGAAGCGCCAGTCCTCGCGGGTCAGTTCCTGCGGCGGATGGGCGTGGTCCTCGCGCACGATGTAGACGCCGACGCTGGAGCCCTCCGCCACCGGCTTGATCACGTAGGGCGGCGGCAGCACGTGCTTCTCGCCGGCCTCGCGCCGCGTCACCACCTTGCCGCCCGGCACCGGGATACCGGCGGCGCGCAGCACGGTCTTGGCCATCTCCTTGTGCATGGCCACCGCCGAGGCGACCACGCCGGAATGGCTGTAGGGAATGCCGACGATCTCGAGCACGCCCTGGATGGTGCCGTCCTCGCCGGGATGGCCGTGCAGCATGTTGAGCGCGACGTCGGGCTTCAGCTCGCGCAGGGTGGCGGCGATGTCGCGGGTGACGTCGACATGGCTGACCTTGTAGCGGCCGGTGCGCCCGAGCGCGTCGGCGCAGGCCTTGCCGGAGCGCAAGCTCACCTCGCGCTCGGCCGACCAGCCGCCCATCAGCACCGCGACGTGTTTCATTCAGCCTGCCTTTC
>CAZUDR010000376.1:0-3870 GCA_964618715.1 uncultured Undibacter sp.
CGGTACCGACGGGCTGAAGGTCGGCGGGCACCAAGCGTCTTGCGCCTCGCTCGCCACCATCATGACCGCGCTCTATTTCGACGTGCTGCGGCCGGTCGATCGCGTGGCGGTGAAGCCGCATGCCTCGCCAATCTTCCACGCCATCCAGTATCTGCTCGGCAAGCAGACTCAGCGAAGGCTGGAAGCCTTCCGCGGCTACAAGGGCGCGCAAAGCTATCCGTCCCGCACCAAGGATGCCGACGACGTCGACTTCTCCACCGGCTCGGTGGGACTGGGTGTCGCCCAGACGCTCTTCTCGTCGCTCACGCAGGACTACGTGCGCGCGCACGGCTGGGGCATCGATCATCCTGAAGGCCGCATGGTGTCGCTGGTCGGTGATGCCGAACTGGACGAGGGCAACATCTTCGAGGCCATCCTCGAAGGCTGGAAACAGGGCCTGCGCAATTGCTGGTGGATCGTCGACTACAACCGGCAGAGTCTCGACGCCGTCGTGCGCGAAGGTTTGTGGGAGCGTTACGAACAGCTGTTCACCAACTTCGGCTGGGACGTTGTCATCGTCAAATACGGCTCGCTGCAGCAGGCGGCGTTCAGGGAGCCGGGCGGTGACAAGCTCAGGCAGTGGATCGACCAGTGCCCGAACCAGCTCTATTCGGCGCTGGTGTTCGCCGGCGGCGCCGCCTGGCGCAAGCGGCTCAACGACGACATCGGCGACCAGGGCGACGTGAGCAGGCTGATCGAGAAACGCAGCGACGACGAACTCGCCACCCTGATGAACAATCTCGGCGGACACGACCTGCCGGCGCTGCTGGACGCGTTTCACAGCGTCAGCACCGACAGGCCAACCTGCTTCATCTGCTACACGGTCAAGGGCTTCGGTCTGCCCATGGCCGGCCACAAGGACAACCACGCCGGGCTGATGACGCCGGCGCAAATGGATACGTTTCGCAACGCCAACAATGTGCGGCCCGGCCACGAATGGGACCGGTTCGAGGGGCTGCAGAACGCAAAGGAGATCGAGGCGTTCCTGGCAAACGTGCCGTTCGCGGCGGCAGGCGCGCGCCGCCTGAAGGCGCCGCCGATCGTGGTGCCCGACGCCCTGCCGGTGCCGCAACAGACCGTTACCTCGACACAGACCGGCTTCGGCGCCATCCTCAACGACATCGGGCGCAATGACGACGAGTTCGCGGCCCGCATCGTCACCGCCTCGCCGGACGTCACCGTGTCCACCAATCTCGGCGCCTGGGTGAACAGGCGCGGCCTGTTCGCGCACGAGGATATGCCGGACACGTTCCGCAACGAGCGCATCCCGTCCACCTTCAACTGGGCGTTCTCGCCCAGGGGCCAGCACATCGAGCTCGGCATCGCCGAGATGAACCTGTTCATCCTGCTGGCGGCGCTCGGGCTGTCGCATACCATCAACGGCGTGCGCCTGCTGCCGATCGGTACGCTGTACGATCCGTTCATCGCGCGCGGCCTCGATGCGCTCAACTACGCCTGCTACCAGGATGCCCGCTTCATCGTGGTGGCCACGCCGTCCGGCATCACGCTGGCGCCGGAAGGCGGCGCGCATCAGTCGATTGCCGAGCCGCTGATCGGCATGGCGCAGGACGGGCTCGCCGGTTTCGAGCCCGCCTTTGTCGACGAACTCGCGGTCATCATGCGCTGGGCATTCGACTACATGCAGCGGGACGGCGATGCCGCGCCGGAGTCTTCCTTGGTCGCGCAGCCGGACGCAAAACCGGGACCCACTTTTGCTGGCCGCGCTCCGGAACGCACCTGGCTGCGCGACGAGACCGGCGGCTCTGTCTATCTGAGGCTGTCGACACGGCCGATCGAACAGATCAAGCGGGAGATGACGCCCGAACTGCAGCAACAGATCGTCGACGGCGCCTACTGGCTGCGCAAGCCGGGGCCGAACGCGCAGGTCATCGTTGCCTGTACCGGCGCGGTGGCGCCGGAGGCGATCGCCGCCGTCGGCCTGATGGCAGAGGATCGCCGCGATGTCGGCCTGCTCGCGGTGACCTCGGCCGACAGGCTCAATGCCGGCTGGACCGCCGCGCAGCGCGCGCGCGAACGCGGCCTCGTCCATGCGCGCTCGCACATCGAGCGCCTGCTGGCCGAGGTGCCGCCGCATTGCGGCATCGTCACCGTGCTCGACGGCCATCCGGCGACGCTGGCCTGGCTCGGCGCCGTTGCCGGCCACCGCACGCGCGGGCTCGGTGTCGAGCATTTCGGGCAGACCGGAACGATCGCGGATCTCTACCGCCACTATGGCATCGACACCAACGCCATCGTCGCCGCCGCACAGGCGATCGCGCCGGGCAAGCCGATCCGGCATCTGAAGGCGCTGCCCTAGCCTTTGGCGTCTTCCGCAATCATCGCCGCGCCCTTTTCGGCGATCATCATGGTCGGCGAGTTGGTGTTGCCGGAGGTGATCGACGGCATCACCGAGGCGTCTATGACGCGCAGGCCCTCCAGGCCGATCACGCGCAGGCGTGCGTCGACCACGGCATTGGGATCGTCGGCGCGGCCCATGCGCGCGGTGCCCACGGGATGGAAGATCGTCGTGCCGATGTCGCCGGCGGCCTTGATCAGCGAGTCTTCGTCATCATCGCGCGCCTGCGGCCCCGGCAGATATTCCTCCGGCCTGTAGGGCGCCAGCGCCGGCTGGTGGACGATCTTCCGCGTGACGCGGATTGAGTCGGCGGCAACGCGGCGGTCTTCCGGCGTTGCCAGATAGTTCGGCCGGATCGCCGGCGCGTCGTACGGATTGCGCGACTTCAGCGTCAGCGTGCCGCGACTGGTCGGTCTCAGGTTGGCGACGCTTGCGGTGAACGCCGGGAACGGATGCAGCGGGTCGCCGAACTTGTCGAGCGACAGCGGCTGGATGTGATACTGCAGATTGGCGCGGTCCTGTGTCGGGTCGGATTTTGTGAAAGCGCCGAGCTGCGACGGCGCCATGGTCAGAGGTCCGCGGCGGAACAGTGCATAGTTGATGCCCATCCAGGCCCGCTGGAACATCGAGGAATACATCTCGTTCAGCGTGCGGATGCCGGTGACCTTGTAGATCATCCGCAACTGCAGATGGTCATGCAGGTTCTGCCCGACGCCGGGCTTGTCGAGCACCAGCGGAATGCCGTGCTCGGCCAAGTGCGCCGCCGGACCGATGCCGGACAGCATCATGATCTGGGGTGAGCCGATCGAGCCTGCCGCCATGATGACTTCGCCGCGGCAGTGCGCTGTCCGCGCCTCGCCGTCCTGCTGCCAGCGCACGCCGACCGCGCGGCGGCCCTCGAACATCAGGCCCTCGACCATGCAGCCGGTTTCAAGCCGCAGGTTCTGCCTGCCGAGCGCGGGCTTCAGAAAGCCGCGCGCTGCCGACCAGCGCCGGCCGCGCTTCTGGTTGACGTGGAAATAGCAGGAGCCTTCGTTGTCGCCGGTATTGAAATCGTTGATCGGCCTGATGCCGTATTGCGACGCTGCCTCGCGCCACACATCGATCAGGTCCCAGCGCAGCCGCGGAAACTCGACCCGCCATTCGCCGCCGACATTGTGGTGATCGCTCTGGCCGAGGAAATGGTCGACGTGCTTGCGAAAATAGGGCCGCACGTCCTCCCACGACCAGCCCGGCAGGCCGAGCTGCCGCCAGTGATCGTAGTCGCCGGCCTGCCCGCGCATGTAGACCATGGCATTGATTGCCGAGGAGCCGCCGACCACCTTGCCGCGCGGATAGCCGAGACTGCGGCCGTTGAGGCCCGGCTCCGGCTCGGTGCGGAACATCCAGTCCGAGCGCGGATTGCCGATGGCGAAGAGATAGCCGACCGGAATGTGAAACCAGATCCAGTTGTCGCGGCCGCCCGCTTCCAGCAG
>CAZUDR010000377.1:0-3847 GCA_964618715.1 uncultured Undibacter sp.
AGTTACTCGGCGATAATCAGCCTCGCATTGTCACCCGTCGTCCACCAGCTGTCGGACTTCATCCGGTTCGAAACCACCGGATAGGGAATGAGGGTGACGTCGGGCAGCTGATACTCGAGTTCGACCATGGCGCGCTGGATGTGCCAATTCGACGTAACCACGATCAGTGACTTGAAGCCATGCTCGTGCGCCCAGCGCCTGGCTTCGATCGCATTGCCGAGGGTATTGAGTGCCGAGCGGTCGAGATCGATGCAGCACGAGAAATAGTTTGAATAAAGCGGCGTCAGCCGGGCAATTTCGCGTCCGCGGGTCGCACGGTTCACCCCGGTAATGAGCAGCCGCTTGCCACGGCCCGCCGCCAGCAGCTCGATTCCGTCCGGGATGCGCGAGGCCGCGCCGGTGAGCACGACAATGCCGTCAGCGTCGCGGTTGAGATGAACCTCGCGCGGCGGGATATTGGTGATGAACCAGAAGAAGCCGCCCACCAGCAACACGCCAGCGACGATGCCGGTGGTGATGCCAAGATAACCGATCCAGCGGGTGACTCTTCCGGCCATTCAGCGTGCCATCCATCCAGATCGACGTATTGATTTCCCAACAATCATATTCGCACATAATCCTGCTCCGAAAACCGTTTCCGGTACCGGGGACCGTGCGCTAGTCGATGTTTTCCAGAGTTCGATTGACCGTCTGCCGCGAGGTCACGGCCGTGACGAGCGCGATCAGCACGATCTGCCCGAGGATGGCGGCGTATCCGACCAGCCCGATGGAAAAGGTGCCGAACAGGGCTGCGGTCTGCTCGGCGCCGGCCGTGCCGCCGAACCAGCGGCTGACAGTCCCGGCCACCACGAACAGCAAGATAGCCAGTCCGCCGCCGAGAGCTCCGCCCTGCAGACCGAGCAGCCAGAAATGGCTCTGGAAATGGCGGGCAATATACGCATTTTTGGCGCCCACAAAATGCAGCACTTCGATGATCGGCTTGTTGGCCGCCATCGCGCCGCGGGTGGCAAAGCTGACCGAGAGCACGGTGGCGGCGATCATCAGCAGCAGAATGGCAATGCCGCCGCCCACCGCAGTGCCGGCCATGGCGCCCATGCGCTCGATCCACCCGCGATGATCGTCGAGGACCGCCCCCGGAACCTCGGCCGCCAGGACGCGACGCAACTGCGGGATATCGGGTGTCGCTCCGCCCGCAATCTTGACCACGATGAGCCGCGGGACCGGCAATTCATCCAGCGACAGGCCGCTGCCCAGCCACGGCTCCAGCAGCCGGGCCGATTCCGCCCTGGTGTAGGCGCGCACGTCGCCGATGCCCGGAAACGCGCGCGCCACGGATGTCGCCTTCTCCACAGTGGCATCGACGTCGCGCCCGGGCGCCGGCAATACCTGGATGGTCACCTCACGCGCGACATCCGACCGCCATGCGCTCGCTGCCGAACCGACAAGAATGACCGCGCCGGTGGTCAGCGAGACCAGGAAGGTCATGATCGCGACCACAGCGACAAGCGCGCGGCCGGCAATCGAATGGCGCGGCACCAGCGGCGCCTCGAAACGCGGCAAGATCCCGCCAGGAACCGGCGGCGCGGGAGTCTTGGACGTCCTGGAATCAGCAATCGACATCGGGTCAGTCGTAGATGTGCAGCCGGCCGTCGTGCAACACCAGCCGGCGAGCATCGTACTCATCCATCAGTGCGATGTCGTGGGTGGCAATGACGACGGATGTTCCGGACTTGTTGAGTTCGATGAACAGGCGCAGCAGCCTCTGCGCCAGTTTGGGGTCGACGTTTCCGGTTGGCTCATCGGCGAGCAGCAGTTGCGGGCGCGCGATCACCGCGCGGGCGATTGCGGCGCGCTGCTTCTCGCCGCCTGAAAGCACCGGCGGCAGCGCCCAGATGCGATCGCCGAGCCCGACCCAGCTGAGGAGTTCGACGACCTCGTCGCGGTAGCTTTGCTCGGGCCGGCCCATCACCCGCAGCGGGAGCGCGACGTTCTCGTAGGTGGTCATGTGATCAAGCAGCCGGAAATCCTGGAACACAATCCCGATGCGGCGGCGCAGTGTTGCCACAGCATCCTTCGACAGCGTCGCTACATCATGGCCGAACTGCGTGATCAGGCCGCGCGTGGGCCTCAGCGAGAGGAACAGGAGACGCAGCAGTGACGTCTTGCCGGCGCCCGACGGGCCGGTCAGGAACTGGAAGGAATGCGGCTCGATGCGGAACGTGAGGTCGCGGAGGACCTCCGGCCCCAATCCATAGCGCAAGCCGACATTCTCGAATCGGACCACACCGGTCTCCGAGCGAATCCCGAATTTCCCCGGATTTACCTTTGCCGGCGCCCGCCGCGACGCGCCGGCAGCCCCCGAGGAGCGAATAAGTGCGCTTTTACAGGATAAATACGGCACCGCCAGCACCGGCACCCGCGGCAAGCCGCTGTCTGGCGTTAAGACCTTGGCCGGGCATGGTTTCCGGTCCATTAACGGACGGGCGGTAGGATCGCACGCACGAAAACCCGCGGCCGCCATGTTGATCGTCTGTCCGACCTGCGCCACGTCCTACATGATCGACCCGGCCTCGCTCGGCCCGGCCGGACGAACGGTTCGTTGCGTCCGCTGCAAGGCAACCTGGTTCGCCGGAGGCCAGAACGAGCAGCCCAGAATGTCCGCCTTCGTCAACGACGTGATTGCGGAGGCGGAAGCGAAATCGGCACCTCGTCCCCGGCCGCAGGCCATGCCTGCGCCACCGGCGGACAACGACGGCAAAAGTGCGGAGCAGCAACCGGCCAGGACGCCGCAGATGCCCGTGGCCACGGGTTTTCCGCCGCCGGAGCAGCACGAGGATCAAGGGTCAAACGAAGAATTCGAGCCACCGGTCGCCGAGGCGCCGTCGCTGGTGCCACCGATCGAGCACGCGCCGGAAACGGAATCCGACGACCAGGGCGATGATCTGGAAACCTTCGCCGCCCGCCGCCAGCGGTTGAAGTCACGGCTCAGGGAAAAGCGCCGCTCCTCACGCTGGACTGCCGTGCTGCTTGTGTTGCTTGCCTTCAATGTGGCGTTGCTCGGCGCCCGCCACGAGGTCGTGCGCTTCATGCCGCAGACCGCCGCGCTGTTCGCCGCCATCGGTCTGCCGGTCAACCTGCGCCACCTGAAATTCGACAATGTGCGGATCGCCAAGGAGTCACAGAACGGCGTCTCCATGCTGATCGTGGAAGGCTCGATCGTGAGCACGAGCAACCGGCCGGTCGAAGTGCCGCGGCTGCGCTTTGCAGCGCGGGACGCGAACGGGCAGGAGATCTACACCTGGACCATGCGGCCGGGCCGCAACATTCTCGGACCCGGCGAGCGGCTCGAGTTCCGCAGCCGGCTCGCCGCCCCGCCCAAGCAGGCGCATGACGTGATGGTGCGCTTCTTCACGGCAAACGACGCCGAAGCCAATACGGCGAACTGACCGTCTTTCCGCAGGATATCAGTAGCCGTCGAGCAGCCGCTCGATGTAATCAAGCTCGAGCTGCGGGCGGCCGCTCTCGCCGAACCGCTTGCGCAGCTCCCTGAGGATGCGGCGCGCGCGCTGGGCATCGATTTCGCCCGGCACCTTGACGGTGACGTCGTCACCGTAATCGCGGCCGCGTAACGGCCGGCCGAGCGGATCGGTATTCTGCTCGGCGCGCTGGCGGCCGTTGCGACCGGGCTGGCCCGGACCGGGGCCGAAACCGTTCTGCCGCATCGCCTGCGCCAGCCCCTGCGCACCCCGGCGCAGCGCCTCCAGCGCCCGGCCCTGGCTGTCGACCGCGCCGTCGGCATCGCCCTCGCCGAGCTGGCCTTCCGCCTCGCCCATGGCCCGGCCCGCCT
>CAZUDR010000378.1:0-3845 GCA_964618715.1 uncultured Undibacter sp.
GCACCAGCGTGCGCGGGATCGGCGTGGCGGTGAGCACCAGCATGTCGACCGCCTGGCCCTTCTGCGCCAGCGCCAGCCGTTGATGGACACCGAAGCGGTGCTGCTCGTCGACGACGGCGAGTGCGAGATCGCGGAAAGTCACGTCCTCCTGAAACAGCGCGTGGGTGCCGACCAGAAGGTCGATGTCGCCGAAGGCGAGCCGGTCGAGGATGTCCTTGCGTTCGCGGCCGCGTTCGCGCCCTGTGAGGATGGCGACGCGGATGCCGGCGGCCTCCGCCAGCGGCGCCACGGTGTTGAAGTGCTGGCGGGCCAGGATTTCGGTCGGCGCCATCATCGCGGCCTGGCGCCCGGCCTCGATCACGGTGGCGGCGGCGACCAGCGCCACCACGGTCTTGCCCGATCCGACGTCACCTTGCAGCAGGCGCAGCATGCGCTGCGGCCGGGCAAGGTCGGTGACAATGTCGTCGATTGCCCGCTGCTGGGAATGCGTCAGCGTATAGGGCAGTGCCTTGAGAATCTGCGCACGCAGACGTCCTTCGCTGGCCGAGCCGCGGCCGGCCTGGCGGCGCATGTGGGCGCGCAACAGGCCGAGCGCGAGCTGGCCGGCGAGCAGTTCGTCATAGGCCAGCCGGATCCAGGCCTGGCTTTCCGGCGCGACATCGTGCGGCTGCGCGGGCCGGTGCACGTGGCGCAAGGCGTCGGCGAAGGGGGGGAATTGTTCGCGCGATACCCATGCTTCGTCCTGCCACTCTGCCAGCGCGGGCAGGCGGGCCAGCGCGCCATCCATGGCGCGTCGGACATTGCCGAGCGCCAGCCCCTCCGTGAGCGGATAGACCGGCTCCACCAGCGGCAGGTCGGCGAAGCCCTTCTCATCGACGACGCGGTCGGGATGCACCATCTGCAACATCCCATCGTAGAATTCGGCGGTGCCGGAGACGTAGCGCAGCTCACCAACCGGCATGAGCTTTTCCAGATAGTCGCGGCGCGCATTGAACCAGGTGAGCGTGATGTCTCCGGTGTCGTCGCTGGCATGAATGCGGTAGGGCGCACGCGACCGGTACGGCGGCGACGGCCGGTGCTTGTCGATGGTGACCGCGACAGTCACCACCTGACCCGGCTGGACGTCGCGCAGCTTCGGCCGGGCGCGGCGGTCGATGATGCCCGAGGGCAGGTGAAACAGCAGGTCGATGACACGCGGTGCCGCGCGGTCGAGCAGGCGTGCATACAGCTTTTCCAGCTTGGGCCCGACGCCGGGCAGGCTGGTCAGTGCCGCAAACAGGGGATTGAGGGCGGGTGGCCGCATGGCCGGCAATGCTGGCTTGGGCCGCATGCCGAGGCAATGCAGGTCTGTGTACAGCGGCGCTGACAGGGCGCCACCGGCGCTCTATATAAACCGCACCCGGCCCCGTCCGGGTTTTTGGCGTTGGAGAGGTGCGTGACCGGGACGCGTTTATCGAGCGAGGGACTGGACCAGCGGCGGCGACGCCTCCTGTTCCGCGCGTGGCATCGGGGCATTCGCGAGATGGATCTGGTGATGGGCCGCTTCGCCGATGTCCACGTCACCCGTTTCAGCGATGCCGAGCTCGATGCCTTTGAAGAACTGCTCGAGATCCCGGATCAGCAGGCCTTCGCCTGGATCACCGGCGCGGAGGACGTGCCGGCCGAATTCGACACGCCCATGTTCCGCCGGCTGCGCGACTTCCACATGAGCAACGACCAGACTTTATGAGCACCGCCCTGCAATCGCCGGCCGACCGCCTGCAGCCGGGCAGGCCGCTGACGCTTGCCCGCGTCGCCGACGGTGCGGAAGGCCTGGTCCTGGCCGATCTCGCCCGTGCGATTGCCGCCAGGCCCGGCGCGCCGGCAATTTCGCTCTGTGTCATCTGCCGCGACGGACCACGCATGGCGCAGCTTGCCCGCGCGCTCGCCTTTTTCGGCCCCGACGTGCTGGTCATGGAATTTCCGGCCTGGGACTGCCTGCCCTACGACCGGGTCTCACCCCATGCGGGCGCCGTGGCGCAGCGCATGACCGCCCTGTCGCGGCTGGCGCGGGTGACCGGCCGCGACCGGCCGTCGGTGCTGCTCACCACCGTCAATGCCGCGCTCCAGCGTGTCCCGGCCCGGGATTTCGTTGCCTCGCACGCGCTTTCTGTCGCGCCGGGCAACGTGCTCGGCATGCAGGGGGTGGTCGACTGGCTCGAACTCAACGGATTTGCCCGCGCCTCCACCGTGCGCGAGCCGGGCGACTATGCGGTGCGCGGCGGTATCCTCGATCTCTATCCGCCCGGCATGGATCTGCCGGTGCGTCTCGACTTCTTCGGCGATGCGCTGGAGACGATCCGCACCTTCGATCCGCAGACGCAGATCAGCGAGACCGCCCTGCGCGGCATCGACCTGGTGCCGGTCGCCGAATTCCAGCTCGTCACCGAGACGATCCGCCGGTTCCGCACCGGCTACGTCGCCGAATTCGGCGCCGCCACGCCCGACGATCTCCTCTACCAGGCCGTGAGCGAGGGGCGCCGCCATCCGGGCATGGAGCACTGGCTGCCGCTGTTTCAATCCGGGCTGGAAACGCTGTTTGACTATGTGCCCGGCACGGTCCTCGCGATGGAGCCGCTGGCAGAAGACGCTGCGCGCGAGCGCTTCGGACAGATCAGGGATTATTACGACGCACGCCGCGAGGCCCTGAGCGAAGGCCAGACGCCCGTTTACAAGCCGCTGCCGCCGGAGCGGCTCTATCTCACCGAGAGCGAGTGGGCGGAACGGCTCGGGGCGGCGGCGCTTGCACGCTTCAACCCGTTCGCGGTGCCGGACGGCGCCGATGTCATCGACGTCGCTGCACGAGCCGGACGTAACTTCGCGGCCGAGCGCGCCGAACCGGATGCCAACGTGTTCGAGGCGGTCGGCAGGCACGTGCTCGATCTGCAGGCCTCGGGCAAGCGGGTGGCCATCGCTTTGTGGAGCGAGGGCGCTCGCGAGCGCATGAGCCATGTGCTCGCCGACCACAGGCTGCACAATCTGACGTCGGTGAATGTCTGGCCGCAGGCGCAGTCCGCGCCGAAGCACACGGTGGCGCTGGCCGTACTCGGCATCGAGTCCGGTTTCGAGACCGACGACGCGGCGGTCATCAGCGAACAGGACATTCTCGGCGACCGGCTGGTACGCCCGCGCAGGGCGAGCCGCCGCGCCGACAATTTCATCGCCGAGGCGACCAGCCTCGCGCCGGGCGATCTGGTCGTTCATGTCGATCACGGCATAGGCCGGTTCGCCGGCCTGCAGGCGATCGAGGCCGCCGGCGCGCCGCGCGACTGCCTGGAAATCCACTACGCCGGCGGCGACAAGCTGTTCCTGCCGGTTGAGAACGTCGACCTGTTGTCGCGCTACGGCTCGGAGGAGAGTGAGGTCGAGCTCGACCGGCTGGGCGGCGGCAACTGGCAGGCGCGCAAGGCGCGCATGAAGAGCCGCATCCGCGAGATCGCGGGCCAGCTGATCAAGATCGCGGCCGAACGGCAGCTGCGCGAGGCGACGAAGCTGAGCGTGGGGCCGGGCGCCTATGACGAGTTCTGCGCCGGGTTCCCCTACGAGGAGACCGACGACCAGCGCGCCGCCATCGACGCCACCATCAGGGACCTGGGCGAGGGACGGCCGATGGACCGCCTCGTCTGCGGCGACGTCGGCTTCGGCAAGACCGAGGTGGCGCTGCGCGCCGCCTTCGTCACCGCCCTGGAAGGCTCCCAGGTGGCGGTGGTGGTGCCGTCGCCGCAGGCCAACCCCCCCCACCCCCCCACCTTACAGGAGCGGTTAAATGGCGAACAGGTGCACAACGCCCACCAGTCCAAGCTGGT
>CAZUDR010000379.1:0-3839 GCA_964618715.1 uncultured Undibacter sp.
ACGAAGCCGGGTTGATGTAGGCGGCGGGGTTTACGTAGTGCGCCGGGTTCGCGTACGCGGCCGGGTTCACATAGGCTGCCGGGTTCACGTACGAAGCCGGGTTGATGTAGGCGGCGGGGTTTACGTAGTGCGCCGGGTTCGCGTATGCGGCCGGATTCACATACGCCGCCGGATTTACGTATGCCGCCGGATTTGCGTATGCAGCCGGGTTCACGTAATGCGCCGGGTTCAGGTACGCAGCCGGGTTGATGTACGCGGCGGGGTTAATGTACGCAGCGGGATTCAGGTACGCCGCCGGGTTCACCGCGAAATTCGGATGGGCCACTCCGGCCAGATAGAGCTTGTCACCGGCGCGGAAGATGATGGCGCCTTGCGGCAGCGGGCCGGCACCCAGCTTCTGCACCAGCACATTGGGATCGTCCTTGCCCTTCGCCCGTCCCTTGATCAGGTTGTGGGTGTCCGGGTCAACATACAGAGCTTCACCGCTGGCGATTGCGCCGATCACATTCCTTGGAGCTTGCGCGGTTGTCGCGTTCGGGTCCTTCGTCTGGGCCTGTGCCGCCACTGTTCCCGCCATGGCGAGGCAAGTGGTGGTCATGAAAGCGATTGCGGCGACTGACCGAAGCCAGCCG
This sequence comes from uncultured Undibacter sp., assembly GCA_964618715.1. Classification (GTDB taxonomy): domain Bacteria; phylum Pseudomonadota; class Alphaproteobacteria; order Rhizobiales; family Xanthobacteraceae; genus Pseudolabrys. Next base: position 633 of record CAZUDR010000379.1, read on the forward strand.
CCACCGGAATTGAACGTTGACATTGTGATCTCCTCTCTTGCGATACGGCTCGTTCGAGCCATGCAACGAGGGCGATGATGAAGAGCGGCGCATCGCGGAGGAAATGCCAAGTTGCTCTGATCTCCATAGCACCGGGCTATTCCCCGGGTCGGATCGGCGCCGCGGTTCACTGACTCAGCCCCGTCCGCCACGCCGCGACATCGCCGGCATCGGCCCGCCGTCATTGCGGAGCAGGTGGCGGGCGAGATTGCGCCGGGACCGCGCGGGATGATGGGGAACGGCCGGGAAAACGGTGGTTGTGCTCCGGTCAGCCGCTCGATGCGGCGGACCGGTTCAGGCCAGCCAGGCCTTGTGTGCCTTCGGGTCGTGCGCGAAATCCGCCCTGACAAGGAGATCGCGCCAGTCGGCCTTGGCCAGTTCGATGGCCTCTTTCAGCTTGTCGATCCGGCCGTCGCTGACCTTGAGTGCCGCAAAACGCAGCCGTTCCAGACCTGTGGGCGTGCTGTCGCGGATTAACGGCAGGTTGGATCCGCATTCGGATATCAGCAACTGGCGCGCCTGCTCCCGGTCCCCGGGAGCAAACAGCAACTCCAGTCGACGGGTCGTCTGCGCGCTCAGCTCTACGGGTTTCTCGGTCATCTGATGTGCAATGTCGCTGTCCGCCCGCGTACCGGGTTTGAATGAGCATTACCGAAACGCCCGCCGCACGGCCGGCGCTTCCTGTCTCGTCGGTCTTGCCGTCTCCGTCGATGACGGCGACGAGAACCTCATGCCGCGAGCGCGGCGAGCACGCGCTCCGGCGTGAACGGCATGTGGTAGAGCCGCTTGCCGGTCAGTTTGTGGAACGCGTTGGCGACCGCTGCCGCAACCCACGGGTTGCCGATCTCGCCGAGCCCGGTGGGCGGTGTGTCGGCGTCGATGAACGTGACGTGCATCTCTTCCGGGACGTCGGACATCCGCATCAGCGTGTAGTCGTGGAAGTTCGACTGCTCCACCTTGCCGTCCTTCACCGTCGCCCGCTCGTGCAGCACGCTGGAAAGCCCGTAGATGATGCCGCTCTCGACGTTGGCCCTGGCGGCGCCGGGCTGCACGACGGTGCCGCCGTCGACCGCGATCCACGCCCTGTGGACCCTGATCTTGCCGCTTGCTCGATCGAGCGAGATCTCCGCCACACCGGCCGCGAGCGAGCCGGACCGCTCGCTCACCGACAGGCCGAGGGCCCGGCCGTCGGGCCGCCCGGCCGTCCAGTCGCACATCTGCGCCACCCTCTCGAAGCACCTACGCGCCTTCGGGGTTAGCGACATTTTCTGCAGGCGGAACTCGAGGGGGTCCATTCCCTGTTCGGCGGCCAGCTGGTCGACGAAGGCCTCGATGGCGAACACGTTGAACGCGTGTCCCACCGCGCGCCAGTGCTTGAGCTTGACGCCGTGCGAGACCCCGCGCCGTTCGATGTGCTGGTTCGGGATCTCGTAGTAGATCGGCCTGATGCCGGACTGCAGCAGCCCGCCGCCGTCGCCGACAACGCAGTGCCGCCAGCCGACCACCTTGCCGCCGGCATCGAGCGCAGCATCCAGGCACTGGAACGACTGCGGGCGCATCATACCCTGCGCCACGTCCTCCTCGCGCGTCCACATCAGCTTCACTGGACGCTTGACCTGCCGCGCGATCAGCGCAGCCTCGACGGTATAGTCGCCCAGGCTGCGACGGCCGAAGCCGCCGCCCATGTAGCACTGGTTGAACTCGACCTGCTCCTCCTGGAAGCCGAGCGCCTGCGCGACACGCCGGCGCGTAAAGTCCGGCGCCTGGCTGCCGTCCCAGATTTCCACCCTGTCACCGGCATCGTTGAAGCGGGCGACCGCATTGAGCGGCTCCATCTGCGCGTGATAGCCGAAATCGCTCCAGTAGCCCGCCTTGTAGGTCTTCACCGCATTGGCGAAGGCGGCGTCGGCGTCGCCTTTTGAATCGATAATGGCCCTCTCCGCCGCCGGATCGTCGTGAATCCTCACATAGTCCTGCGTGAGCGCCTGCTCCGAGTTGAAGCCCTCGGCCCGGCCTTTCGTCCAGCTGACCTTGAGGGCATCGCGCGCAGCCCTGGCGCGCTCGAAGCGGTCGGCAACGACGGCGATGCCGTTCGAAAACGTCACCATGTCGATAATGCCGGCCATGGCCTTGATTTCGGCGTCGTTCCAGCTCTCGGGTGCGGCGTTATGCACCGGCGAGTGCAGTGTCGACGCATAGACCATTCCCGGCAGCCGGACGTCGATGGCGTATCGCGCGGTGCCGTTGACCTTCAACGGAATGTCGCGCCGCGGCACCGGCTTCCCGATCAGCCGGAACTCGGCCCGGCTCTTGAGCTCGCTCCTGTCCACGGACGGAAGCGTCGCCGGCACCTTGCCGGAGGCTGCGATCTCGCCGTAGCTCATGCGCCGGCCGGAGCCGGTATGGATGACGACGCCCGGTTCGGTTCTGAGCGAGGCCACGTCGACGCCCCATGCGTCGGCAGCATTCGCCAGCAGCACCTTGCGCACCTGCGCGCCCGCGATGCGGAGCTGATCGTAGTAGGAACGGACCGCGCGGCTGCCGACGATCGCCATCATGCGACGGCCGCCGGCGCCGTAGCCGTATACGCCGGCGTCGGCCGGCGCCCATTCGATGACGACCTTCGACCAGTCGGCATCCATCTCCTCGGCGACGATTGCCGGAAGGGAAGTCATTGATCCCTGTCCCATCTCGGCGCCGGCGGACAGGATGGTGACCGTGCCGTCCGGCGCGATGCGCACCCACGAGCCGATCTCGTGCGTACCGGTCGCCGCTTGTACTTCGCTGAGCAGCGTCACGCCTTCCCCGAAGGCGAGGCAGAACGACATGCCGCCGAGTCCGGCCAGTACGGCGCGGCGGGAAACATCAGGCCCGTTCATTGCGCTGGTCATGGCCTAGCCCTCCCTCGAAGCACGCTCGATGGCGGCGATGATGCGGTGGTAGGTGCCGCAGCGGCAGATGTTGCCGTCCATATGCGCGATGATCTCCGCGCGTGTCGGCTTCGGAGTCTCGGCCAGCAATGCCGCGGCCTGCATGATCTGGCCCGACTGGCAGTAGCCGCATTGCGGCACCTGCTCGGCGATCCACGCCTGCTGCAGCGGATGGTCGCTGTTGGCGGTCAGGCCCTCGCGTGTGGTAACCGCCCGTCCGGCCACCGCCGACACCGGC
>CAZUDR010000380.1:0-3815 GCA_964618715.1 uncultured Undibacter sp.
TCGTCGGCGGCTCCGGCGCGGGCAAGTCGGTCCTGATGCGCACGATCATCGGGCTGCTGCCGCGCCGGGGGGGCAGCATCAAGGTGCTCGGCGTCGATCTCAGCCGCGCCGGCGACGTCCAGCGCCAGGCGATCGAGCGGCGCTGGGGCGTGCTGTTCCAGCAGGGCGCGCTGTTTTCCTCGCTGACCGTGCGCGAGAACATCCAGTTTCCCATGCGGGAGAACCTCAGCATCTCGCAGGCGCTGATGGACGAACTGGCCGTCGCCAAGCTGGATATGGTCGGCCTCGACGCCACCGCGCTGGACAAATTTCCCGCCGAGCTTTCCGGCGGCATGACCAAACGCGTCGCGCTCGCCCGGGCGCTCGCGCTCGATCCCGATATCGTCTTCCTCGACGAGCCAACCTCGGGGCTGGATCCGATCGGCGCCGGCGATTTCGACAACCTGATCGCCACGCTGCAGCGGACCCTGGGGCTGACGGTTTTCATGGTGACGCACGACCTCGACAGTCTGCACACCGTTTGCGATCGAATCGCCGTCCTTGCGGATCACAAGGTGATCGCGGCGGGTTCCATGGATGTCATGCTTGCCTCAGAACATCCTTGGTTGCGTGCCTACTTCCATGGCAAGCGGTCGCGGGTGGCCGCTTCGGTGGACGCGAATCAAGGCCCGATCGGCTAAACAGGGAACTCGGGAACCGGCAAATGGAAACCAGGGCGAATTATGTCTTGATGGGCCTGTTCACGCTTGCCGTCGTGGCCGGCCTGTTCGGGTTCGTCTACTGGTTCCAGAACATCGGCGGCAGCGGCGAGCGCGCCTATTACCGCGTCGTGTTCCAAGGGTCGGTCAGCGGGCTGCGCACCGGCGGCTCCGTCCTGTTCAACGGCATCCGCGTCGGCGAGGTCACCGGCCTGATGCTTGATCCGCAAAGCCCGCAACAGGTGATCGCCAGCATTTCCATCGACAAGGCGGTGGCGGTCCGCCCCGATACCGAGGCCAGCCTCGAGTTCCAGGGTCTCACCGGCATTGCCTCGCTGGCGCTCAGGGGCGGCGATCCTTCCAAGGCGGCACTGGTCGGCAGCAGGGAGAACCCGCCGGTGCTGATCGCGCCGCCCGGCGCGACCGCGGACATCACCCAGGCCGCGCGCGACACGTTGCGCAAGCTCGACAACCTGCTGACCGAGAACCAGGGGACGTTAAGCCGCGCGCTCAAGAACATCGACAAGTTCACCGCAACGCTGGCGGAGAACTCCGAACGCATCGACAGCGCCCTGAAACATATCGATGAATTCACCGGCGCGCTCGCACGCAGCTCCGAGCGCGTCGACAAGATTGTCGCAGGGGTCCAGAATCTGGCTGGCGGTGAAGACGGCGTGAGTGGCCAGCTCAATGACGCCGTTCGTTCCGTTCGTGCTCTTGCCGACAATCTCGACAAGCGGACGGAGGCGATCTCGTCCGGCATCAACCAGCTCACCGCCGCCGGCGCGCGCGAGATCCGGGGGCTCGCCTCCGACGCCCACCGGACGCTGTCGACCATCGACCGCGCCGTGAGCAATCTCGACCGCAACCCCAGCCGACTCATCTTCGGCGGCAGGGGTTCCTCGCTGCCGGAATATCGCGGCCGTTGACCGCAACGTCACGCGATCGAGGGTTGAACAGCGTGCGGTGTGCGGCAATCCCGCCACACGGATGCAAGACTTTGAGTTTTCCGCAGCTTTTTCGGTTTGCGCGATGGCTAATCCCCTGCCGACCGGTGGATTGGCTTTCCCTGCCGCATAGAATGCGCGCCGGCCGAGGCGATCCGAATCGCGATTGTCCATAAATTTGTCCTGAAAAGAGGTGCTGCGCGTGCGAGTCGTGGGGCGTCGTTCCCGACCAAGGCTGTGGCTGATGTCGGTGCTGGTGACGTCCGTGGCGAGCGGCTGCAGCGGCGGCGGCAGCCTGTTTTCGCAGGCGCAGCCGCCAGCCTACGATCTTTCCGCCGCCCGCAATTTTCACCACCGTGTCGGCCAGCCGCGTGGCCAGTTGATCATCGCCGAGCCGACAGCGCTGGCGGCGTTCGGCGAGGACAAGATCGTGGTGCGGCCGCAGCCGGGGGAAACCACCGCGCTCAATGACGCGCAATGGGAGGACCGGCTGCCCAAGCTGATCCAGGCGCGCCTCATCCAGTCGTTCGAGAATGCCCGATGGCTGCGGCGGGTAGGGCGGCCGGAAGACAAGCTGGCCACCGACTTCGTGCTGATATCCGACGTGCGGCGCTTCGAGATCTCGGTCGCCGATCAGAGCGCGGTGATCGAGATCTCTGCCAAGATCGTGAGCGAGCACACCGGTCGCATCATCAGCGCGCGCGTGTTCCGGGCCGCGGTACCGGCCCCGTCGACACGGGGCGAAGGCGCGGTTGCCGCGCTCAACGAGGCTTTCGTCAGGGTCGCGGCGCAAATGGTGGTTTGGTCCGGACGCCGGCTGTGACCAGTCACCGGGCGCGGCGGGCCCGGTTGCCGTTCCACGGGCCGTCCGGATCAGTCCATCCGGCCAAGCGGGGCATTGCTCGCCTGCGCGGGGGCCAGACTCGAGTCGAATTCGACCGTTTCGGTATCCGTTCCGGCGACGATCGGGCGTCGCACCACGAACCAGTAGCCGATCATCGCCAGCACGCCGATCGAGACGATGGTCGACGCTACATCGTTGAATGAAAAAAGGATGTAGAGCGACATCGCTGCGAGCACAGCCCGCGCGCCCAGGTCCACCGCGCGCGTTTCCGAATATGTGCCTTGCAGGGTGAACGTGATCCCGACGGTCGCAACCAGCACCAGATAGGCGGCAGCCATCTGGTTGAGGCCGGGCGCGATGACAAGCTCGGGATGGACGAACACGCCGACCATCAGCGTGAACAGCGAGACGCAGATCTGAACCGAGCGCCACAGCGTCGTGTAGAACGACGCGCCGGCGATCTTGGACGTTATCGCCGCAGTGATCGAGGTCGGCGGCGTCAATTCGCCGAACACGCCGATGAAGAAGGCGAAGAAGTGCACCACCCACGGATTGACGCCGACCTTGATGAACGGTCCTGCGATAACGATCGCCACGAGAATGTAGACCGGCGCCGGCGGCAGGCCGGTACCCAGGATGACACCGAAGATAAACGCCATCGCCACCATGGCGGCCAGGTTGATGCCGGCCGCATCGACCAGCAGCGAACCGAGCTTGGTCGGAACGCCGGTGATGACCAGGGCGCCGGTCATGATCGACAGGGTCGCCAGCAAGAGCGAAATGTCTGTGATCATGTCGATATAGGAATCGAGGAAGCGTCTCATCGGCGCGATGAACTCGCCGAACGACCATCGGCCGGAGGCGACGAGACCGCCGACATGAAGGACCACGAGCCCGATGGCCGTAAAAATGAACATGTAGAGGGCGGCGAACATCGGCGCGAGATGGATCGTCGCCATGAGTGCGATCAGGCCGCCGACGACGAACACGAAGGCGCCGATATTGGCCTTGTCGCGCCAGTCGAGTCCGCGGGCGTTGCGGTCGATGACCATCTTGGCGTGATAGAAGGTCGCCAGGAGATAAACCGACAACGAAACCGAAATAAAATAGATGAGCGCGGGAAGCCAGCCGCGCGCCACGACGTCGAAATAGTCGACTCCGAGGAATTCGGCCATCAGGAAGGCGGCAATACCCATCACCGGCGGCATCAGCTGACCGCCCATGGAAGAGGCGTTCTCGATGGCCGCGGCGGTCGCCCGCGGCATGCCCGCGTTGATCATGGCGGGAATGGTAGCCGAGCCGACGGTGATCGAATTGGCGGCGCCC
>CAZUDR010000381.1:0-3802 GCA_964618715.1 uncultured Undibacter sp.
TGCAAGTCGTCCGCCCCAGCCTAACCTTCTCAGTATGGCGTACGGCATTTTATGGCGGTGACTCGCCGGGGAGGGGCCATGGATACACGGATAATAAGAGCGTCGATAAAGGCCATTCTAGTCGGGCTGGCGTTAACGGCGGCAACAACCGGGAAGGGCAGGCCGCGCAGCTTGCGGATCAGCGGGTTGTAATAAGTGTCGAGGCTCTTGCCGAGGTCGCGCTTCGTGTCGCCGCTTTGCACCCGGTCGCCGAGATCCTGGCCGGCACAGAATCCGCGCCCCGCTCCTGTCAGCAGGAGTGCACGGCAGGACTCGTCCATCTCCGCCTCGTCGAGCGCGATCTTCAGCGCGCGGTGCATCGCCTCGTTGAAGGCGTTGAGCCGCTGCGGCCGGTTGAGCGTGACGAGGCGATAGCCCTCGCGTTTGTCGACGAGAATGGGAGCCTCGTCCATGGCCCGGTGTCCTCCAGTTGGCGAATTATGTTTCTGCGTAGCAGAGCGGGACGCCGTCGCAAAATGCTGGTCGCGTGTCCGGTGAAGTCGTTATCCTGCTGTCAGGCAGGACGGCCTTCCCCTGGATGCCGGGTTTGCAACAACGCCGCGTACGAGTCATGTAACGATGAATTCGAGTGAAAGTTCAATGTGCGGGGCCGGGAACGGGGTTGGCGGTGGCTGAGGGAACGGTCGTCATCGGCGGCGGGCAGGGCGGCTTTCAGGCTGCCGTCTCGCTGCGTGATGAAGGCTACCAGGAACCGGTCACGATCATCGGCGACGAACCGGTGCTGCCTTACCAAAGGCCGCCACTGTCCAAGGCCTATCTGCTCGGCGAGATGACCGGCGAGAGGCTGCTCTTGCGGCCCGAGTCGTTCTACGACAAGCGCAAAATTGATCTGATCATGGGCGATCGTGTCGTCTCCATCGACCGTGCCGCGCGCCGCGTGCATCTCGCCTCGGGCTCGGCCGTGTCCTACGCCCATCTCGTGCTCGCCATCGGCGCGCGCAACCGGCTGCTGCCGGTCGAAGGCGCCGATCTTGACGGGGTCTTCTATCTGCGCACGCAGGCGGAGTCGGATGCGATCCGGGCGCGGATCGAGGCGGCGCAGACCGTCGTCGTGGTCGGTGCCGGTTTCATCGGCCTCGAAATCGCGGCGGTCGCCAGCAAGCTGGGCAAGACCGTGCATGTGGTGGAAGCGCTGTCGCGAGTGATGAGCCGCGCGGTATCGCACGCTGCCTCCGATTTCTACGCCCAGGCGCACGCACAATGGGGCGTGCAACTGCATTTCGATGCGCGCCTCAACCGCATCGACGGCGCCGACGGCCGCGTCACGGGGATCGCACTGGCCGATGGCCGCACGCTTGCCGCCGACCTGGTGCTGGTCGGCATCGGCATCGTGCCGAATGTCGAGCTTGCCGCCGGGACCGGCCTGCCGGCCGACAACGGCATCGTCGTCGACAGGAAATTGCTCACCACCGATCCGGATATCTCCGCGCTCGGCGATTGCGCGGCCTTTCCCGATCCGGCGGGTGGCGGTCTCATCCGGCTGGAGTCGGTGCAGAATGCGGTCGACCAGGCGCGGTGCATTGCAAGGCGCATTGCCGGTCACGCGGAAAACTATGCCGCCGTGCCCTGGTTCTGGAGCGACCAGCGCGATCTCAAATTGCAGATGGTCGGCCTGACCAGCGGCGCCGACCACTTCGTGGTGCGCGGCGATCCGGCATCGCGCGCCTTTTCGGTCTTCTGCTTTGCCGGCGAGCGGCTGCTGGGGATCGAGTCGGTCAACCGCGCGGCCGACCACATGTTCGGCCGCCGTCTGCTCGCCGCCGGCGAATCCATCACGCCGCAGGAGGCGGGCGATCCATCATTCGATCTCAAAGGGCGCCTGTCCCGCATCGGTGCCGGCATGCAGAAGGCGGGCTGACCGAAGCGCGTCGGCGAAAGCCTATTTGATGCCGAACAGTCTGGCCGCCAGTCCGCCGTTGATCGAATCCGTATGCTGTTTGCCCAGTCCGGCTGCCGCCACGATCTTCAGCGGCTCGAGATCGCCGATCGGGAACGGCATGTCGGAGCCCATCATCAGCCGTTCGGTGCCGATCATCTCGACAACGAACTTCAGCACGCGCACGTCATGCAGGATGGTGTCGGTGTAAAGCCGTGAAAGCCCTTCCGCCGGGTCGCCGATGTCCGGCGTGATCTGGTGATTGCGTTTGAGGCGCCCGAGCACGAAGGGCAGCGCGGCGCCGCCCATCGGCGCAAAGAACTTCGCATTCCTGTAGCGGGCCAGATGGCCGGCCGAGATCAGCCGCGCCACCGCCACGGCCGCGTCCGTGATGCGGCCGAGCCCGTTGGCGAGGCCGAAGGCGTTCACCCGCGTGTCGCCGGCGTCGAAGCTCGGATGGATGTGAATAAGCGCGCCGGTCTCGTCGGCGGCCGCCCAGAACGGGTCGAGATCGGCATCGTCGAGCGTCGAGCCGACGCCGCGCGGCAGCGTGCCGATCATGGCCCCGGGAAAGCCCGCCGCGACGGCATCCTTCAGCACCGCGGCGGCGCGCTTGCCGTCGCCGAGCGGCACGCAGGCAAGCGGCACGAAACGCGGCTCGGCTTTGGCCGCGGCCTGCAGCGCGTCGTTGGTCATCCGGCTCCAGGATTCCGCCTCGGCGCCGGGCAGTTCGTAGCCGAACATGTCGACCCAGCCGCCGACCACCTGTTTGTCGATGCCCTGGTTGTCCATCCAGGCAACGCGGGCCGGAATGTCCGACAGCGGCTTCGACACCGGCCGCGTCTGCTTGCCGCCGGCAAAGGAGAAGGCGAGGCTGCCGCCTTCCTCGGCCTGCTTCACATTGGGAAAGCGCGCCGTCTCCTTGCGGATGGTGGCGAGCAGGTCGGGTGGCACCAGATGGGCATGGCAGTCGACAATCATTGCGCCGTCCTATGTTCCCTGCGCCTCGGCAATCATGTCGGAAAGGTTCGACGCCTTCAGCGGCAGCGTGTTGACGGAAATGCCCAGCGGGCGCAGCGCGTCGTTGACCGCGTTGGCGATCGCCGCCGGCGCGCCGAGATAACCGGATTCGCCGGATCCTTTCTGGCCCAGCACCGTATGTGGCGACGGCGTTTCGTGGTCGATGATCTCGACCGGCGGCACCTCGTGCGAGGAAGGCAGCAGGTAGTCCATGAAGCTCTGGGCGATCAGCTGGCCCTCGTCGTTGTAGGCGAATTCCTCGTAGAGCGCCGCGCCGATGCCGTGGGCGAGGCCGCCCATGGTCATGCCGCGCACGATCTTCGGGTTGATCTGCGTGCCGCAGTCGTGGCCGATGCGATAGCGAACGATTTCCGGCCGCCCGAGAACGGGATCGATCGCGATCAGCACCAGATGAAATTCAAACGCGACGCAGGGATACATCTGCACGCGCCCTTCCGGGGTCGGCAGCTTGCCGCCGGTCGGCACCATGTAGATGTTGCTCGCCGTCAGGCCGGGATCGAAGCCTTCCGGCAGACGATGGAAATTGCGGTCGGCGATGCTGGCGATCTCGGCCCACTTGCGGCGCTTGTCGGGTGCCTCGCGGTCGTAGACGTCGCCGCTTTCGTAGACCGCCCGCCCGGCCGGAATGCCGAGATCATGCGCGCCGATGGCGATGACCTTTTCCTTGAGCTGGTTGGCCGCGTTGAAGGCGGCGCCGCCCAGCATGATGGCCATGCGGCTGGCGACCGGCGTGCCGCTCGGCAACGAGGTGAGCGAGTCCGGCCGCGTCACCCGCACCAGGTCCGGATCGATGCCGAGGACCTCGCCGATCACGGTGCCGACCAG
>CAZUDR010000382.1:0-3761 GCA_964618715.1 uncultured Undibacter sp.
ACCGAGGAAGCCTTCGCGCGCGCCGACGGCGTGGTCAGCGTGACCGCGGTCAGCCCGCGCGTCGCGCCGACGCCGATGGAGGTGCGCGGCGCCGTCGTGGTCTATGACCCGGATGCCGATGCCTGGGACATCTATGCGCCCAACCAGGGGGGTCCGACCTTCCGCCGGGAGCTGGCGGTCATGTCCGGCGTTGCGCCCGAGAAACTGCGCGTGCGCATGCTGGATATCGGCGGCGCCTTCGGCGCGCGCACCAACCCGTTCCCCGAATATCCGGTGCTCATGGTGCTGGCGAAACGGCTCGGCCGGCCGGTCAAGTTTCTCTCCACCCGCTCGGAGGACTTCCTCACCGACAATCATGGTCGCGCCATCGTGCTGCGCGGGGAGCTGGCCTACGACAGCAAGGGCAATTTTCTCGCGCTGCGGACCGACTGGCTGTGCGACTCCGGCGCGTACCTGGCGGTGGCGGGGGTGCTGACCAATTCGATCAATGGCCGGTTCGTCGGCGCCGGCTGTTACGCGATCGATGCCGTTTACGGGCATCACCGCCAGCTGATCACCAACACGGCACCGACCAACGCCTACCGCGGTGCCGGACGGCCGGAGGCAAACTACATCGTCGAGCGGCTGGTCGACGCGGCGGCGGCCAGGCTGAAAATCGATCCGCTCAGGCTGCGCATGCGCAATCTGCTGAAGAAGAAGCAGATGCCCTACCAGACGCCGACCGGCGCCCGCTTCGACAGCGGCGATTTCCCCGCGCTGGCGGCAAAGGTGCGGGAGGTGGCGGACTGGGACTCGTTCGCCGCCCGCCGCCGCGCGTCGCGCAGGAACAGGAAGCTGCGCGGCATCGGCTGCGCCCTGTTCATCGAGCCGTCCGGCGGCGGCGGCATCAAGAAGGACGAGGTGGCGGTGCTGTTCGATCGCGACGGCACCGCCGTGCTGCACAATGTGGCCGGCCCGAGCGGGCAGGGGCACGAGACCGTGTTCCCGGAGATGGTGGCGCGCTGGCTCGGCATCGAGGCCGGGCGAATCATCCTCAGGTCCGGCGACCCGGACGGTCCGCAGCTCGTCGGCAATCCGGCCATCGGTTCGCGCTCCGCCACGTTGCAGGGCAGCGCCTACAAGATTGCCACCGAGATCATCATCGAGAAAGCAAAGAAGCTCGCCGCCGATGCGCTGGAGGCGCACGCGGACGACCTGCAGTTCGCCGACGGCGTCTTCACCATCGCCGGCACCGACCGCCGTATTACCATGCGCGAGGTCATCGACCGCAACGTCGGGGAGGGCGCGCATCCGCTCGACACCATCGCCGAGCGCGCCATCTCGCAGGCCTTCCCCAGCGGCGCGCATGTGTGCGAGGTGGAGATCGATCCCGACACCGGTGCCTGTGAGGTCGTGCGCTACACGGCGGTCGACGATATCGGCACCGTCATCAATCCTACGCTGGCGGAAGGGCAGCTCGTCGGCGGCATCGTGCAGAGCGCCAGCCATGTCTTCGGCGAGTACTGCCAGTACGATCCCGGCGATGGCCAGCTGATCACCGCCAGCTTCATGGATTATTGCATGGCGCGCGCCGACCTTGTTCCCGCGATGACAACGGTGGATCTCGGTGTCGCCAGTCCCAACAACCCGCTCGGCTCAAAGGGCGTGGGAGAAGCCGGCAGCACCGGCGGGCTGCCGGCCTGCATGAACGCCGTGATGGACGCCTTGCGCTCGGCCGGCGTGACGCATTTCGACCTGCCGGCGACGCCGGCGCGCATCTGGGCGGCGATCGATGCCGCGCGATCGGCCCCGCATGCCGGGTGACGGCCGGTCGCGCGTAAGGCGACCGGCATCGACGCCGGCGAGTTGAAGGGGAATTGCGATGCTGGAGCACGAATTGCTTGCCGACAGGGGCGTTCTCGTTGTGCGCCCGAAAGCTCCGCTCTCGCCGGCCGATTTCGCCGGGCTTTCCGCCGATGCAGACGCCTATATCAACGCGCATGGTGCACTGAACGGCCTCATGATCTGCGCCGAAAAGTTTCCCGGCTGGGACAGCGTTGACGGGTTCCTGGCCCATTTCAGGTTCGTTCGTGAGCATCACCGGAAAATCGGGAGGGTGGCCTTCGTGAGTGACTCCGACATTCTGGCGGTGCTGCCAAAGGTTGCGAGTTACTTCGTCAATGCAGAGGTGCGCCATTTCAGGCGCGCCGCGGAAGACGATGCCCTCGCATGGATCAGCGGTTGACCGCGGGCGTCGCGGGGCATCGACTGGACAGAGCGGGCGCGAGCGAATAATCCGAAACGAGGCGCCGGTAGCTCAGCTGGATAGAGCACCAGACTTCGAATCTGGGGGTCAGGGGTTCGAATCCCTTCCGGCGCGCCACCTCTTTCCTCGCGTCTGGCCGGTTCATGTGACCGCGCGTCACGCGTGGGCGAGCTTGCCCTTGCAGATTTCCAGTTCGTCTTCCAGCCGCGCAATGTTCTGGAACAGCCGTCCGCTGGTCAGCTCGAGGAAATGGAATCCGAACTCGGGATTCTGGTAGTAGAGTTGCTTCAGCTGGCTGTAGGTCGCCGCCATGACCTCGCCGTTGGCGACGCATTCGAGGGTCTGGGTCCGCTTGCGGCCCGGCGCCAGAAAAGCGAGTTCGCCGACGACCTGGCCGGGGCTGATTTCGATTCCGGTTTCGACCAGCCGGAAGCGGCCGGTGACCGTGTAGTAGAGAATGTTGGCTTCGTCGCCCTTCCTGAACAGGACGTCGCCGGCAGCGAACTTCCTTCGGACCATGTATGGCTTGAGCCAGTCGAACGAGCGGTCGCCACTCGCTGCCGCCTCGACCTTGCGGGTCAGCTCGACCATCTCCCACAGCCGCCAGCCGTTGAGCGGAAGCAGGATCACGTTGAGGAACAGGGTCGGGTAAACGTGGCCCGCGAAGCCATAGATGATGAACAGGCTGTTGCAGACCATGCTGACGACACGCAGCGGGATCATCGTTTTCATGTACGATGTCACGACGCTGGAGACCACGGCCGCGTAGCCGAAATACAGGAACCAGTCCATCTTGCCGAGAAATTCCATGGTTCACTCCCGTCGTCCCGCCGTGAGCCGCTGGCATGCCGGTTGCACCCGCAGGTCCTGACCCGAACATACTATGCGACCAGCGCCCGCAAAATGTTGATGCGTGCGTGATTGTTACGCTAGCGTGCCCTCCGGGCCGCGCAGGCCCGCACGAGGGATCATGATGAAACGACCGAGGGACTTGCTGCCATTCGCCGTGCCGGTCTTGCTGATGACGGCCGTTACCGCACAGGCGCAGGCCGAAACTCAGGATCCGATCGCACGCGGCCAGGGGCTGGCGACGGAGTTCTGCAGCCGCTGTCACGCCATCGGCCGCACCGGCAACAGCCCGAACGGGGAAGCGCCTCCGTTCCGCAAGATCGGGCAGGATGTCGATCTCGATGGTTTCATTCAGCGGCTTCGGGACGGCCTGCTGTCCGGTCATCCCGACATGCCGGAGTTCAAGTTCGATGCCGCCGACGCCCGCGCCATGCGGGACTACCTCCGCTCGGTCCAGCAATGACGGCGCGCGTCATTGCGTCGGGGCGATGAATTCGACCGTCTTGTCCGCCTGCAGTTCCTTGAGACGGCTGGCAAGCTCGTCCTTGCCCAGCGCGGTGTCGGCGACGCGGACCCGGTAGAGCCCGCCCGGCGCGGGGCCGGCCACGATCGACAGCTGGTGGTTCTCGAGAAACCTGTTGACGTCATCGACGGTCGCCTGCGGCGC
>CAZUDR010000383.1:0-3738 GCA_964618715.1 uncultured Undibacter sp.
GGATGCCGCGGCCAGAAAGTTCGCCCGTTGCCTCAATCGTTCCATGGAAGCAATGCGCGGATCGAAACGCGCCGGGGTCAGGCGGAAAGCCGCTTGCGCCCGCGTGCCCGGCGGGCCGCCACCACCTTGCGTCCGCCCTTGGTGGCCATGCGCGCGCGGTAACCGTGACGACGCTTGCGTACAAGCTTGCTCGGTTGGTAGGTCCGCTTCACGATTAGGATCTCCGCTGATCGCGCCGTGGGGTCGGGAACGAGGCAAACCGTCCCGAATTCCGCCATGAAAACCCGCATTTCGACGCGGATCGGCACTGTATTTGCGCGGCTTATAAGGTAGGGGCTCTGACCCGTCAATGCGACCACCGGTCATTAACATTCGGACTGTCGAACCGGTCAAAAACCCTCACAAGCGGGTGATGCCGGCCCGCTGAGGAGCCGACGTCGTATATATAGGCGGCATATGTCCGCGTCCGAAACCAGCGCCGAGCCCCCGCGCAGCCTCATCCGGAGGCTGCTGCCGCTCCTTGTGATCGTGGCTCTGGCGGTGATCGCCTACCTCACCGTCGGCAAGGGCATGATCTCGCTGGAATCGCTGGTGCAGCACCGGGCGGCCATCGACGAGTTCGTCACCGGCCACGGGGGTCTGGCCGTGCTGGCCTATGTGGCTCTCTACGCGGCCACCGTCGCGCTCTCGCTTCCGGGAGCGACCTTCCTCACCGTCAGCGGCGGGTTTCTGTTCGGGCTTGCGGTCGGCGCTTTGGCCGCGGTCGTTGGCGCCACCCTGGGAGCGACCATCATATTCCTTGTAGCGCGTACGGCGCTGGGCGAACCCCTGCTCAGACGGGCGGGCCCGCGCGCGACCCAGCTTGCCGAAGGCTTCCGCGAGGATGCCTTCAGCTATCTCCTGTTTCTGCGTCTGGTGCCCGCCTTCCCCTTCTTTATGGTCAATCTGGTGCCTGCCTTCGCCGGGGTGCGGCTCGGCCCGTTCGTTGCCGCCACCATGCTCGGCATCATTCCCGGCGCCGTCGCCTATGCCTTTGCCGGCACCGGCCTCGACAGCGTCATCGCTGCGCAGAAGGAGAGCTACGACGCCTGCATGGCCGCCGGGCAGGCCGATTGCCATTTGACCTTCGATGCGAAAGATATCCTGACGCCGGAATTGATCGGCGCGCTGGTCGCGCTCGGGGTGCTGGCGCTGGTCCCGGTGGTGGTCAAGCGCCTGCGCCGGCGGGCGAGCCCGGCCGAGTAACAAGTGCGCGGTCGGTCATCGGGGGAGGTCGCGGGGGCATGGCGGAAACACTCACACCGGACATTTGCGTGATTGGCGCCGGCTCCGCCGGTCTTTCCGTCGCCGCCGCGGCCGCTGCCTTCGGCGTCTCCACGGTGCTGATCGAGAAACACAAGATGGGCGGCGACTGCCTCAATACCGGTTGCGTGCCGTCCAAGGCGCTGCTGGCGTCGGCCAGGCGCGCCGCGCTCATGCACAACTCGGCCGTCTTCGGTGTCACCGCCGGCAATGTTGCGGTCGACTTCGCCAGGGTGCATGCGCACGTGCACAACGTGATCGCATCCATCGCCCCGGTCGACTCGGCGGAACGTTTCACCGGGCTGGGCGTGCAGGTGATCAAGGGACATGCGAAGTTCAGGGACCGGCGCACCGTCGTGGTGGACGATCAATACGCGATCCGGGCGCGCCGCTTTGTCATAGCAGCCGGCTCGACCGCCGGCGTGCCGCCCATCCCCGGCATCGATGGCGGGCCGTACCTCACCAATGAGACCATCTTCAACCTGACATCATTGCCGAAGCATCTCGTCATCATCGGCGCCGGGCCCATCGGCCTCGAGATGGCACAGGGTTTTTGCCGTCTCGGCAGCGAAGTTACCGTGCTCGAGGCAGCGCAGCCGCTCGCCAAGGACGATCCGGAATGCGCCGCGGTCGTGCTTGCCCAGCTCGAACGCGACGGCGTCGTCATCCGCAGCGGCGTCAAGGTTTCAGGCGTTGCCTACGCCGCCGGCGGCGTCACCGTGACGATTGCCGGCGATGGCGGCGAGGAGTCGATCACGGGCAGCCATCTGCTGGTCGCTGCCGGCCGCAGACCCAATGTGGAGGGGCTCGATCTCGATGCCGCCGGCATTCGCCATGACCGCACCGGCATCTTCGTCAACAAGAAGCTGAAGACCGCCAATCGTCGCGTCTACGCTATCGGCGACATCGCTGCCAGACAGCCGCAGTTCACCCACGCCGCCAATTATCATGCCGGCCTGGTGATCCGGAATGCGTTGTTCCGGTTGCCGGTCAAGGTGAACAGGGATGCCATCCCCTGGGTCACCTATACCGATCCGGAACTGGCCCAGACCGGGCTGACCGAGGCGGAGGCGCGGAAACGCCGTTATCCGGTGCGTATCCTGCGCTGGCCGTATCACGACAATGACCGTGCCCAGGCCGAGCGCGAAACGCATGGTCACATCAAGGTCATCACCGACAGCAAGGGCCTGATCCTGGGGGCAACGATCGTCGGCGCGCAGGCCGGCGAGATGATCACCACCTGGACTTTGGCGATTGCGCAAAAGATGAACATCCGCGCCTTTATCGGCATTGTCATTCCCTATCCGACGCTGTCCGAAATCGGCAAACGGGCGGCCATCGACTTTTTTACGCCCAGTTTGACCCGTCCATTGGTGCGGCGCATCATCGCGTGGCTGCGAATCTTCGGTTGAGGCGATCTTGCAGGCGGACACCGGACGCACAGATGTCATCCCGGCAGCGGGACAGCAGAACGGACGGCGCCTGCGTATTGGCCTGTCCGGCAAGCTGCTGTTCCTCACCATCCTGTTCGTGATGGTGGCGGAAATCCTGATCTACGTTCCCTCGATCGCAAATTTCCGGCTCAACTGGCTCAACGACCGTCTGGCCGCCGCCCACACCGCCGCGCTGGTACTGGAAGCCGCGCCCAGCGGCATGGTGCCGGAAAGCCTGGCCAAGCAGATCCTGACCAGCATCGGCGCACGTACCGTCGCCATCAAGATGGGAAACGAGCGTCGATTGCTCGCCTCCGCAAAAGTGCCGTCCACGATCGCGCAGGACATCGACATGCGCAGCGTGACGTGGTGGCGCGCAATCATGGAGGCCTTTCACACGCTGGCCTTCTGCATGCCCGACGATGCGGTACGGGTTGTCGGGCCGGCGCCGATGGCGCATGGCGAGTTTCTCGAGGTGGTTCTCGACGAGGCGCCGCTGTGCAAGGCGATGTACAGCTTCTCCGTCAACATTCTGCTGCTGTCGCTGGCGATCTCCGGCATTACCGCCGCGCTGGTGTTCTTCGCCCTGCATTACCTGCTGGTGCGGCCGATGGAACGCATCACGTCCAACATGATTGCCTTCCGCGCCGATCCGGAAAATCCCGCGCGCGTCATCGCGCGCTCGGGCCGCGGTGACGAGATCGGCACCACCGAGGAGGAGCTTGCCGCCATGCAGCGCGAGCTCGCCTCGATGCTGCACCAGAAGAACCGGCTGGCGGCGCTCGGCCTGGCGGTCTCGAAGATCAACCACGACCTGCGCAATCTGCTGTCGTCGGCGCAGCTTTTCTCCGACCAGCTGTCCACATTGCCCGATCCCAAGGTTCAGCGGTTTGCGCCCAAGCTGATGCGCGCGCTCGAGCGCGCCATCGCGTTCTGCCAGTCGACGCTCTCCTACGGTGCCGTCCAGGAGGCGCCGCCGGAACGGAAGACGATCGAGGTGGAG
>CAZUDR010000384.1:0-3730 GCA_964618715.1 uncultured Undibacter sp.
ATCAATTCCGCAAGCTCAATCCGGCGGAGCTCGCGCAGATCGCCGGCCGCGCCGGCCGCGCGACCCGCGACGGAACCTTCGGCACGACCGGGCGTTGCGATCCATTCGGTCCGGAGCTGGTGCAGGCCCTGGAGAGCCACAGCTTCGAGCCGATCCGGATGCTGCAATGGCGGAATTCGGATCTCGATTTCGCGTCGCTCGGCGCGCTGCAGGCATCGCTGGCGATGGTGCCGCAGGAACACGGCCTGACGCGTGCGCCGGTCGGCGAGGACATTCTGGTGCTGGAGCATGCCGCGCGCGACCAGGCGGTGCGCGACATGGCGCGCGACAAGGCGGCGATCGGCCGTCTGTGGGACGCGTGTCAGGTACCCGACTATCGCAAGATCGCGCCGGCGACCCATGCCGAACTGGCGGTGACCCTCTATGGATTCCTCATGCGGGAGGGTAACATCCCCACGGATTGGTTCGCTCGCCAGGTCGACCAGGCTGACCGGACCGAGGGCGACATCGACACTCTCTCCAACAGGATCGCGCATGTCAGGACCTGGACTTTTGTTGCCAATCGCCCGGATTGGCTCGCCGATCCGGAGCACTGGCAAGGCGTCACACGCGTGGTCGAAGACAAATTGTCCGATGCGCTGCACGAGCGTCTGGCTGAACGTTTCGTGGATCGCCGCACCAGCGTGCTGATGCGGCGGCTGCGCGAGAACACGATATTGGAAACCGAGATCGGCAAGTCAGGGGAAGTGATCGTCGAGGGCCATGCGATCGGCCGGCTCGACGGATTCGTGTTCGCGCCCGATGTCTCTGCCGGCGGTTCCGAGACCAAGGCGCTCAATGCCGCCGCGCAGAAGGCGCTGGCCGGCGAGATTGAGGCGCGCGCCACGCGGTTGTCACAGTCCCCCAACGACCAGATCGTGCTGGCGCATGACGGCACCATCCGCTGGACCGGCGACGCCGTCGGCCGGCTCGTTGCCGGTGACGACTCGCTGCGTCCGCGCGTGCGCATCCTCGCGGACGAGCATCTCACCGGACCGGCACGCGAACTGGTGCAGACGCGGCTCGACCTGTGGCTCAAGACCCATATCGAGCGGCAGCTGGGGCCGCTGTTCTCGCTGGCCGCGGCCGAGGACGTCACCGGCATGGCGCGCGGCGTCGCCTTCCAGCTGGTCGAGGCGCTCGGCGTGCTCGAGCGGCAGCGCGTGTCGGAAGAGGTCAAGGGGCTCGACCAGCCGACGCGCGCGTCCCTGCGCAAATACGGCGTCCGTTTCGGCACCTATCACGTCTATCTGCCGGCGCTGCTCAAGCCGGCGCCGCGCGCGCTGGCAACGCAGTTGTGGGCGCTGAAGAACGAGGCGCCCGACGCCAGGGGGGTCGCCGAGCTGCTGCATCTGGCGGCGAGCGGGCGCACGTCGATTCCGGTCGACAAGGACACGCCCAGGCCGCTCTTCCGCGCCGCCGGCTACCGCGTCTGCGGCGACCGCGCGGTGCGCGTCGACATCCTCGAACGTCTGGCCGATCTCATCCGGCCGGCCCTGTCCTGGCGGGACGGCCTGCCGGGGCCGAAGCCGGACGGCGCCCTCGACGGCCGATCGTTTACGGTCACGGGCGCCATGACCTCGCTGACCGGCGCCTCGGGTGACGACTTTGCCTCCATCCTGCGGGCGCTCGGCTATCGCATGGAGCGGCGGCCGAAGCCGCCCGAACCGGCCGATCAGGCCGCGCGGCCCGCAGCCGATGCATCGACTGAAACGTCCGCTGCCGGAGGGGTATCGAACGCAAGCGAGCCCGCCGGGGATGCGTCGACCGGAAGCGCGCCCGCCGCGGACATATTGGTTCAGGACGCCACCGCCGAAGCATCGAACGAAGACGCAACCGCCGCGGACGCAACGGCTGAGCACGCATCCGCCACGGACGCAACGGGTGAGGACGCACCGGCGGAGGCGTCGCATCACGATGCCGCCGCCGCGGAAGCGGCATCGTCACTGACCCTGTTGCCCGACGCCGAGATCATGCCGCAGCAGGCGGACGGTGCAGCCGCCGATGCAGCCGGGATCCCGGTCGCGCCGGCCCCGGCCATTGCGGCCGGCCCGGCCGCTGCCGACGACACCGTGAGCACCGGTGCCGCAGCAGCAACGGCGGATGTCGGGGCGGTGCCTGAAGGCGAGGCAAGGCCCGAGGGCGATGCCGCGCCAGAAGGCGCGACAAAGGCCGAAGGCGAAGCGAGGCCCGAAACCGAATCCGCGGCGGCAACACCGGAGCCGGCCACGATCGAGGTCTGGCGGCCCGCCGGTCGCGGCGACCGGCGACCGCACCGGCCGCGGCGGTCCGGCCGCGCCAGGACGGACGCTGCGCAGGCGACGGCCGGCGAGGCGTCCGGGGTCGCGGCAAGCGCAATGGAAGCAGGGGCGCAACCGGCGGAGGGCGAAGCGCCGGCGCGCCGGCGGGGGCGCCAGGCGGGCCAGGCCGGCCAGGCGCGCCAGGACCGGCACGACCGCCAGCAGCGCGGCGATCGCGAGCGGCAGCGCGCCGACCGGCGCGAGCAGCGCGGCGACGGTGCCCCGCGGCGCGGTCCCCGCCGCCGCCGCGACGACGGCCCCGACCGCGCCGAGCGCGAGAAGTATTACGCCAAGCCCTATGGCCGTGGCGCCGACGGCCGCGACCGGCAGCCGGACCCCAATTCGCCCTTCGCCAAGCTCGCCGCCCTCAAGCAGCAGCTCGAGCAGGGCGACAAGGAAACGCCCTGAGAGGGCCGGCTTTCCCGCAGCACGGGCATGGACCGGCAGCGCATCGATAAATGGCTCTGGCATGCGCGGGTGGTGCGCACGCGCAGCGACGCGGCCGCCCTGGTCGAGGCCGGCCATGTGCGGCTCAACGGCAAACGCACCACCGCGGCCGGCCAGCCGGTGCGCGTCGGCGACGTGCTGACGCTGGCGCTCGACCGCTCGGTGCGGGTGCTCGCGGTTGCCGGGTTCCACCAGCGGCGCGGCAGCGCTCCCGCGGCGCGGGCGCTTTACCGAGATTTGACAACGGCTTCCGGCAACCGGGCCAGCGCCGTCGCGGGTGCCGCCCGTAAGCTATCGCCGCCGGTGCGGGGGCCATAGCAGCCATGCGCGGCCTGAAACCGGCGCGCTTGCAGCCCCATTGTCCTTGCGATAGGCAGCGGTGCTGTTTTCTCCGGAGCCCGGGAAATCAATGACCTACGTCGTCAACGAGAACTGCATCAAGTGCAAGTACATGGACTGCGTCGAAGTCTGTCCGGTCGACTGCTTCTACGAAGGCGAGAACATGCTCGTCATCCATCCGGACGAATGCATCGACTGCGGGGTGTGCGAGCCGGAATGCCCGGTTGATGCGATCAAGCCGGATACCGAGCCGGGCCTGGAGAAATGGCTGGAAGTGAACGCGGAATACGCGAAATCCTGGCCGAATATCACGGTGAAGCGGGACCCGCCGTCCGACGCCAAGGAATTCGAAGGGGTGCCGGACAAGTTCCAGAAGTACTTCTCGCGGGAGCCCGGCGAGGGCGACTGAGGGCAGCGAGCGGTAACGGGCGGCCGCATTCCGCGGCATTATCGGCCCCGGCGGGAAACGTCGTTAACCGCGCCGGCAAAATTGCAGGGATGTGATGCTTTAATTGCCGTTTTGCGGCGCCATAAGACTTTGATTCCGCCCAAAAATGTGCTATATAGGGCAGGAATGGCGGTTTCACGTGAGCGGCGCTGGCGCC
>CAZUDR010000385.1:0-3726 GCA_964618715.1 uncultured Undibacter sp.
AGGTCCGGAACGGCGGGCAGCCGAGATCCATGGCCGCCTCCTCCAGGCTGCGGTCGAAGCCGACCAGCCGCGACTGCACGATCACGGTGACGAAGCACATGGTCAGCGTGGTGTGGGCGATAACGATGGTCCAGAAGCCGCGATCGGCACTGACCGCAACAAACAGCAGGAGCAGCGACAACCCGGTGATCACTTCCGGCATCACCAGCGGCGCATAGGCCATGCTCGAGAACAGCAGCCTGCCGCGGAAGCGGCCCAGCCTGACCAGCGCGACGGCCGCCAGCGTGCCGAGCACGGTGGCGCCGGTTGCCGACAGCGCGGCGACGCGCAGGGAGATCCAGGCGGAAGCCTGCATGGCCTGGTTCTCAAGCAGCGCGCGATACCACTCCAGCGACCAGCCGCCCCACACGGTGACCAGTCTCGACGCGTTGAACGAATAGATCACCAGGATGGCGATCGGCAGGTAGAGAAAGGCGAGGCCGAGCGCTACCGAGACCACGTTGAAGACCGACGACCGCTGCATCAGCGCAGGCCCTCCATCTGGCGCCGCTGCATGCGCTCGTACAGCAGGATCGGCAGCAAGAGCAGCGCGAGCAACGTCACCGCGATGGCCGACGCCACCGGCCAGTCGCGGTTGCTGAAGAATTCCAGCCACAGCGTCTGCCCGATCATCAGCGAGCGCGAGCCGCCGAGCAGGTCGGGAATGACGAACTCGCCCACGATGGGAATGAAGCAGAGCAGGCTGCCTGCGGCGATGCCGGGCAGCGACAGCGGCACGGTGACCAGCCAGAACGCCTTCCAGCGCGGACAGCCAAGATCGGCGGCCGCTTCCAGCAGCGAGACGTCGAGCCGCTCCAGCGTGGCGTAGAGCGGCAGCACCATGAACGGCAGGTAGGAATAGACCATGCCGATATAGACGGCGGTGTCAGAAGCAAGCCATGCCAGCGGCTCGTCGATGATGTGCAGGCGGAGCAGCGCCTCGTTGAGCAGGCCGTCGCGCTGCAGGATGTTGATCCACGCATAGATGCGGATGAGGAACGAGGTCCAGAACGGAAGCACCACGGCCATGACCAGCAGCGGCTGGATGCCGCGCGGAGAACGCGCGATGCCGTAGGCGAGCGGATAGCCGATCAGCAGCAGAATGGCGGTCGAGATGGCAGCGACCTGCAGGCTCTTGAGATACGAAAGCAGGTAGAGCTGGTCGGAGACGAGCAGCCGGTAGCCTTCCGTGGTCAGCCGGGCGAGGAAGTCCTGCAGCCCCTGCCAGCCGGCAGACAGATCGAGCACCGGCACATAGGGCGGCTGCGCCAGCACGGTCTGGGAAAAGCTGATCTTGACGACGATGACGAAGGGAATGAGGAAGAACGCCAGCAGCCACAGGTAGGGCACCAGCACGACCAGCCGCCGGCCCGGGGTGCGCGTGTTCCGGTCCGGGCTCATTGTGACAGCACCATTCCGGCCTCGGCCGGCCATGACAGCCAGTCCAGATCGTTCACGTCGAAGGGCGCGCGCCCGCCGAGCATGGTATTGGCCAGCACCACCTTCATCAGCGAGCGGTCGGCCAGCCGCACCTTGTACAGCGACATGTCGCCGCGATAGCCGATTTCGAAAACCGTGCCGGCGAGCGCGTTGACATCGCCGGCCGGACGCTCGGTGTCGATGCGCAGCTTTTCCGGCCGAAGCGCCAGCCATGCCCTGGTTCCGGGCGCGGGCGCAGGCTCGACGGCGACCTTCAACTGGCCCAGCGCGGTTTCGATCAGCGTGCCGCCAGGAGCAAGCTTGCCCTCGATCAGCGTGACATCGCCGAGGAAGTCGGCGACCCAGCGCGAATTCGGACGCTCGTAGATTTCCGCCGGCGGCGCCACCTGCGCCAGCCGGCCCGCATTCATGACCGCAATGCGGTCGGCCACGATCATCGCCTCTTCCTGATCGTGGGTGACAATGATGAATGTTGTGCCGAGCCGGTCCTGCAGCTCCATCAGCTCGAACCGGGTCTCGGCGCGCAGCTTCTTGTCGAGCGCGGCCATCGGTTCGTCGAGCAGCAGCACGCGCGGCCGCTTGATCAGCGCGCGCGCCAGCGCCACCCGCTGTCGCTGACCACCGGAGAGCTGGCTGACGCGGCGCTTGCCGTAGCCCTCGAGCTGCACCAGCGCGAGCATCTCGGCAACGCGGTCGGCAATCTCCCGGCGGCCGGCGTTCTCCTGACGCAGACCAAAGCCGATGTTGCGCTCCACATTGAGGTGGGGAAACAGCGCGTAGTTCTGGAACATCATGTTGACCGGTCGCCGGTGCGGCGGCACGGCGCCGATGTCCTCGCCATCGAGCAGGATACGCCCCGCGCTCGGGCTCTCGAAGCCGGCGAGCATGCGCAGAAGCGTGGTCTTGCCGCAGCCCGAGGGTCCGAGCAGCGCGAAGAATTCGCCCGGCCAGATGTCGAGGGTGAGATCGTCGACGGCAGCCAGTCCGCCGTAGCGTTTGGCGATGCCCTCGAAGCGTACAAGCGGACGCTTGTCCGCCGCCGGCCCGGGCCCGCTGTCCTGCGCCATCAAATCCCCTCGTGCCGCATTTGCGACGCGCAAACTAACGGCAGGCGCGGGCGCGCTCAACCGGACAATTGTTCAGGTGGGGATTGAGTCGGTCAGCCGGCCGCCGCGGGCTTCGCCTTGCTCTGGCGCCGGCGCGGTTCGGGACCATAGTAGTCGCCGATGCGCACGATCTTGCGCGGCTTGAGCAGAATGGAGATCAGCCGGTCGTAGAGCGCCTTGGCCGATACCGGCTTGCACAGCACCTCATTCACGCCGAGCTTCATCGACTGAACGATGCGCCAGCGCTCGCCGTGGGCGGTCAGCAGGATGATCGGAATATCCGGCATCGGGAACACGCCGGGCGAGCGCACGATGCGCACGAGCTCGGGGCCGGAAAGCAGCGGCATTTCCCAGTCAACGATGACAATGTCCGGCGTCATGGCGCGGATCGTCTCCAACGCGGCGATGCCGTCGGCCGCCTCGTAGATCGTTTTCACGCCGAGATGAGCCAGCATGCCGCGCACCAGTTTGCGCATGAACGCATTGTCGTCGACCACCAGCACGCTGAGCTGGCTGATCAGGACGTCGGCCTGCTTGCGGTTGACACCCATTACGCGACCCCACTTGCCCGCCATTGTCGGGAGCAAAAATCAAGGGGCGGTTAACCTGTCATCAAGGCCGCGTTAACGTTCTTCGCACCGCGTCCTGCCAGCCTGTGAGCTTGCGCGCGCGGATTCCGGCGTCCATCCGTGGCTCAAAACGGCGTTCCCGCCGCCACTGGGCGGCAAATCCGTCAAGATCCGGGCAGATGCCGGCCGCGCGCCCGGCAAGATAGGCAGCGCCGAGCGCGGTCGTTTCCAGCACCACCGGGCGGTCGACGGGAGCGTCGAGGATGTCGGCGAGGAACTGCATGGCGGCGTCGCTGGCAGTCATGCCGCCGTCGACGCGTAACACGTTTGCCGCGTCAGCGGCCGCGGGCCAGTCGGCGCGCATCGCTTCGATCAGGTCGCGGGTCTGGTAGCCGACCGACTCCAGCGCCGCCCGCGCAAGTTCGGCGTCCCCGGCCTGGCGGGTTAGGCCGAAAATCGCGCCGCGCGCCTGCGCGTCCCAGTAGGGCGCGCCGAGAACGACAAAGTCCGGCACCAGAAAGACCTGCTCGGCCGGATCGGCCAGCGCGGCGAGATCATAGACCGCTGGCGCC